>CAYPAZ010000349.1:0-2533 GCA_964408835.1 uncultured Anaerolineaceae bacterium | reverse complement strand
TGTTCGGCGGGCTAGCCGGGCACCCGGTCACCGTATGCGTGCCCGAGAGCGTCTATCCCGAGATCGAGCTGCTGCTGCGGGCGTTCGGGGCGGATATCCGGTGGGTGCCGCGCCAGGCGGGCATCAAGTCTGCGCTGGAGGTGGCGCGGCGGCTGGCGGAGGATGAGGGGGCGTTCTACCTCGACCAGTTCGGTTCGGAAGAGAACGCGAGGGCGCACTACGACACGACCGGCGCGGAGATCGCGGCCGACCTCGAGCGGGTGGATGTGTTCGTGGCCGGGATCGGGACGGGCGGGACGGTGACCGGCGCGGGCCGGCGGCTGAAGGAAGCGAATCCTGGCTGCCAGGTGTTCGGGGTGGAGCCGCGGCTCGGAGTGCACGTTCAGGGACTGACATCACTGGACCAGGGGTTCATCCCGCCCGTGCTCGATGAATCGGTGCTGGACGGGAAGATCATCGTGGGGAACCGGCACGCTTTCTCGCACGCGCGGCGGGCGATGCTCGCGGAGGGGATCTTCGGAGGCATCTCGAGTGGGGCGGTTCTCCACGCGGCGGTGCGGGTTGCTTCGCGGCTGGAGCGGGGGAATGTGGTGATGGTGTTCGCGGACGGCGGCTGGAAGTACCTGGGGACGCACCTGTGGGCCGCGGACGAGGGGGAAGTGCACGACGAGGACCCGCTTGACGACATCCTCTGGTGGTGAGGCGCGGGGATGGATGTGGGGGAACGGAAACGGACCCCGGGTTCTCCGGGGTCCGTGCTGGTTCTTTTAACACCCCTCCACATGCCGGGCGGCCTGCGGAAAGGAGGTTCTGCTCCCTCTGTTCCCGACGATTCCTTCCGACCCGCCTCCGGTGGGAGGCGATCCGGCCACGTCAGCCTCGCACTGACTTCGTTTACGGCCGGGCTACCCTGGGTTCTTCTGAAGAAACGCGAGCAGGAGCAGGCTCTGTGCATGGCCCGCTACGTGCGGGCCTTAACTGTCAACCTCGAATACTCCGTAGAGGACGTGAAGCTTGCTTCGCATGCTCTCGTACCTCCTTACCGTCACGGCCCCGGGTTTCTTCGCGTCTCCCGCTTCGGGGAGGAGGGGCCGTTGTTCTCACCCCCTACTGTACACCCGCTGTCAAGCCCCCCGGAAGGGCCGTTCGGCCCGACTCTTGGGGTCTGTTGGGCAATGTCCTGTAGCGAGCCGACCCGGGACGAATCCCGAAGGCGATCGCCCTCCGAGGGGTGATCTGTCCGGGGCATGGACTCGTGCGGAGTCTACTCGGGGGTTTCGAGCTCGAAGGCCGTGTGCAGCGCGCGGACGGCATCGGGGACCTGGTCGAGGGCGATGATGCAGGTGAGGCGGATCTCGCTGGTGGAGATAAGCTCGATGTTGATGCCGGCTTCGAAGAGCGTGCGGAACATGCGCGCGGCATAGCCCTGGGCGGTCTGGATTCCGACGCCCACGATGCTGACTTTGCCAAGGTTGCCATCGGCGACCCAGCCGCCAGCGCCGATGTCCTCGCAGACGGACGGCATGAGCCCTTCGGCTTTGCGGAGGTCGGCGCGGGAGATCGTGAAGGTGAGGTCGGTTTGGCCATCGGCGCTGGAGTTCTGGACGATGGTATCGACGCTGATGCCGGCTTCGGCGAGGGGTTCGAAGATGTGTGCGGCGATGCCGGGGCGGTCCGGGACCTGGCGGATGGTGACTTTGGCCACGTCGGTATCGTGGGCGATGCCGCGGACACGGTTGCGTTCTTCCAACTGGTCTTCTCCTCGGATCATGGTACCGGGCGCATCGACCATGCTCGAAGTGACGAGCACCGGGAGGTTGTAGACGGAGGCGAGCTCAACGGCGCGGTTGTGCATGACCTGGGAGCCCTGGCTGGCCATCTCAAGCATCTCTTCGTACGTGATGTCTTTGAGCTTTCTCGCGGTGGCGACGAGCCGGGGGTCGGCGGTGTAGATGCCTTCGACGTCTTTGCAGTTTTCGCAGCGCTCAGCTTCGAGGGCGATGGCCAGCGCGACGGCGGTGGTATCGCTGGCGCCGCGTCCAAGGGTGACGATCTCCATGTCTTCGGTGATGCCCTGGAACCCGGCGACGATGGGGACGCGGCCGGCGGCGAGTTCGGCGCGGAGGCGGTCGGTGCGGATCTCGGAGATGCGGCCAGCGCCGTATTGGGCACGAGTGAAGATGCCGGCCTGCTGGCCCGTGAGCCCGACCGCTTCCTGCCCCAGGGCGCGGAGGGCCATCGCCACAAGCGCGATGGACATCTGCTCGCCGGTGGAAAGCAGCATGTCGAGTTCGCGGGGGCTGGGGTCGGGGGAGACCTGGAGAGCGAGGTCGATCAATTCGTCGGTCTTATTGCCCATCGCCGAGACGACGACGACGACCTGGTCGCCCTGGTGGATGCGCTGGACGACGCGGCCCGCGACGTGCCGGATGCGGTCGGCATCGGCGACAGAGGTGCCCCCGTATTTCTGGACGACGAGCATGGGGTTCAGGATGCCGGAGACGGGTGCTACGAAGTAGGAGTGGACCCCTGG
>CAYPAZ010000348.1:933-2539 GCA_964408835.1 uncultured Anaerolineaceae bacterium | reverse complement strand
TCGGTCAAGAGACGGCCGCCAGGAACCTCGAGGGATGCGTGTGGCCCCTCGGCGCTCAACGGTCGGGCGGCCGGGTCGGCGAGGTGCCAGACGCCCTCACGGTCGATTCCCACGGCAGTAACAGCGTGGCCGCGGCTCTCCAGCGCCTCGAGTGTCGACACTGCCGAGACGCACGAAACCTCGTGTTCCTCGGAGCGTCCGCCAAAGAAGAGGGCTACTCGAGCCATAAGGTGGAGATCCTGCCGTGAGCGTGCCTGCCGCCGAAGTCTATCGACGCCCCCTGAGGTTCTCTCGTCACGGGTCCGTAGTCGCGCAGAGAGCGGCTGTCATTCGGTCGAAGCGGCGGCGGGCGATCGTCGCGGCCACCGGTGCTTCCGGCGTGGCCATCGTCGCCGGAGGCGCAATGGTCGCATGTACGGTCGCCTTCGGGCCACCCGCAGAAGGCGACTCCTAGGACTCGCCGGTACCGCCGGCTGCGATGGCGTGGAATCCGCCGTCGACGTGCACCACCTCGCCGGTCGTCATCGGCGCCCAGTCACTGAGCAGGACGCCGATCATCCGGGCAACCGGCTCCGGGTCGCCGACATCCCAGGTGAGGGGCGCCCGTTCGGCCCAGACTTCCTGGAACTTAGCGAAACCGGGGATCGATTTGGCGGCAACGGTCCCCAATGGGCCCGCCGACACCGCATTCACCCGGATGCCGTGCTGACCCAGGTCGCGAGCGAGGTACCGGGTGACCGCCACCAGCGCCGCCTTGGCGACTCCCATCCAGTCATAGGCGGGCCACGCCTGGGTGTTGTCGAAGTCGAGGGTGACCAGCGCGCCGCCCCCGGCCTTCTGCATGAGCGGCAGCAGTCCTACGGCGAGGGTCTTGTAGGAGAACGCCGAGGTGAGAAAGGCGGTCGAGGCACTCGCCGCCGGCGTGGTGAGGAAGCGGCCTCCGAGCGCGTCATCGGGGGCGAAGGCGATGGCGTGGAGCGCCCCGTCGATGGATCCCCACCGCTTGTCGAGGTCGGCGACCAGGGCGTCCATGTGGGCCGGGTCGTTTATGTCGAGTTCGATCACGTCTGGCGGGTCGGGGAGGCGCTTGGCCGACCGCTCAGTGAGGCTCATCCCCCGCCCGAAGCCGGTGAGGACGATCGACGCGCCCTGCTCCTGGGCGATCCGCGCCGAGTGCCACGCGATCGAGTCGTCGGTGAGCACCCCGGTGATGAGTAGCCGCTTGCCGTCCAAGAGCATCAGAACTTCCCCTCCGGTAGGCGACTCATGCTATCGGGTGGCCTCGCTCCGCTCGGCCGCGATTGGCAATTCGCAATTCGCAATTCGCAATTCGACAGAACGTCCTCCTCCGCCGTCTTCGGCGGGGGAGGACGTGCCGCCGTCTTCGGCGGTGACGGAGGGGGCAGCGGAGACAGCGTGCGGTCCGACGACTTCTTCAAGAACGGGTCCAGTCGCGTCCGCAGGGTCAGCTGCCCCCCTCCCCCCTTCGGGGTACTCCCCCCGGAAGCCGGGGGGAGACGTCGTTGTCGGAAGGCCCTCTTGCCGGAGGCTGGAGGCTGGAGGGCCTAAACGTTCGCCCACGCCCTCAGGCCCAAACCCATCACGA
>CAYPAZ010000348.1:0-923 GCA_964408835.1 uncultured Anaerolineaceae bacterium | reverse complement strand
GCGCCTCGAAGCGCGCGAGCATCCGCGGGAAGCGCACTCCGCCGACCCGCGCCAGTGCGAGGAGGAGGCCGTAGGCCAGGGCGGGGCGTTTGGCGAGTTGGGCTCGATAGATGTAGGCGAACACGAAGGTGAAAAGGATCACAAACCCGTAGAAGAGATGGAAGTCGTCTGCCGGCCGAAAGCCCTCGCCGTAGACGAGGAAGCCCAGCGCCACCTGGACCAGCATGGCCCCGATCGCCACCCAGGTCGCCACCTTGAACCACCGTCCCGGCGCCTTCTTGGCAATCGCCGCCCCCAGACCCCACAGCCCGACGAGCCCGGTGGTGATCACGGCCACGAAGAACCAGTTGGCATGAAGATCGCGCATGGGGCGATGCTAGAGCGACGAGCACCTGACCCTGGATCGCCAATCGCCAATCGCCGCCCGCCGTCAGGCGGGCCTTGTCACATCCGCCACCGTCGCCGCGAAGTGTCGGATCAGGTCGGCGGAGTCGAGGTGGATGGCGACCCCGCGCGCGCCCCCACCAAGCGAGGCGAGCCCTTCGAGCGTGGCGTCGGCGACCACCGGCAATGGAGTCTTCGAACCGAAAGGGGTGATCGCGCCCGGGCGATATCCAGTCACTTCGAAGGCCTCCTCGGCCTCGGCGAGGGACATCCGCGAGACACCGGCGACCTTGCGCAGCTTGGCCCAATCGATCACCCGATCGCCAGGGACCAGGACCATGAGGTGGTCGCCTTCGCCGCGCCGCACCACGATCGACTTGAGCACCCGGCGCACTTCTACGCCGCGCTTCTCGGCGGCTTCCTCCACGGAACCGACTCGACCATATTCGACCACCTCATGGGTGACTCCTGAGTCGGCGGCGGCCCGGGTCGCCGGGGTGTCGGTCATTCGAGGAGCAGGTCCGAGTAGCGCTCCCGGA
>CAYPAZ010000347.1:0-2540 GCA_964408835.1 uncultured Anaerolineaceae bacterium | reverse complement strand
GGGCGGCAGATGACGCCGTCGAAGTCCAGCGTGAGGAGCGACTTCGTGGTCACGCCGGCTTCTCCCAGCGCATGACGACGAAGTTGGGGAGTCGGTACCAGTCTTCGAAGAGGGGATCGTCGCGCAGAGAATCGTCGGACGGCATGGGTTCGATGAAGTCGGTGAGGAGGAGCCCGGTACTTAAGAAGGACTCCATGTAGGCGCCCAAAGGGCGGTGCCAATTGGTGATTGAGATTCCGCTCCATTCGAGGCGGAGTTGGCGCTCCTCCAGATAACGATCCATGGCGTAATGGAGCCGGCGGCCCTGATCATCGCGGACCCAGCCGCTGTTGACGCTCATGAAGCTCAGGTTGGCGACGACAGCGACCCCGCCGGGACGAAGGACGCGGGCGAGCTCAGCGATCGCCACGCGGAAGTCGGGGACATCGACGAGGACGAGGTAGCTGATGGCCAGATCGAAGCTGGCATCCCGCACGGGGAGCGCTTCGGCAGCCAGGCGAATGACCTGCTGGCCGGGCACCTGCCGTTCGGCAGCTGTGGCCACAAGAAAGGGGGTGAGGTCGCCGGAGACCACGGTCGCGCCAGCGTTGGCCAGCATGCGGGAGAAGCGGCCTTCGCCGCAGCCGACGTCAATCACGCGGCTACCGCGGACATCGCCGCAAAGCCGCAGCATGACCGGATCGAGCAAGAGCTCGCGGTTTGGCTCACCCTCGTCGATGCGCTGGACCCAGGCACGAGCGGACGCGTCCCAGCCTGAGGGAGCCACGTGAGGGTCAGTCCCCGCCGGCTGCGGAGGCCGCCATGAGCCGCGCCTGCAGTGTCCGCGCGTTCACGACTCCGTGCTCGAGGAAGTCAGTGAGGACTTCGGTGAACGCGCGAGGGACTTCGTAGGGGATGCCGTGGCTGACGCGGCTGAACACGTGGAGCGTGGCGTTGGGCAGGCGCTGGAAGTCCTTAAGGTTGGCGGGGAGAAGGCCATCGCCGGCACCGGCCATGAGCAGCGTGGGGGTGGTGATTTCTTGCAGCCGGTCGCCCTTGTTGTAGCGGACGAGGGCCTCCCACGAGAGGTCATAGTGCTTTTCGGAGACAGAGAGCGCACGCTCGACGAGGCGCGGCAGGAGGTCGGGGTCGACCTCCTGGGCGCTGAGCATGATCCGCTGCTGGAGGAGGCGTCCGAAGTCCTTCGAGGCCCAGGCCTTCTTAGCCTCCTGCTGGTATTCCGGCGGGGCGGCAACACCATCGGCGGGCGCGGGGGCGACGAGGACGAGCTTTTCGAGCCGGTGCCCGTGAGCGATGCCGAGTTCCATCCCGATGACGCCGCCCATGCTGTGGCCGACGTACGTGAAGGAGCCGAGGCCGAGGTAGTCCGCCATGCCCACGACATCGGCGGCGTATTGTTCGATGGAGTAGCCATCCTCGGTGTGCTCGCTATCTCCGGCGCCGCGGCAATCCACCAGGATGACGCGGTAGCGGTCGCGCAGGAGGGGGACGACGTGTTCCCAGTTGGTGTGGGAGCCGGTGTAGCCGTGGTGGAGGATGACGGGCGGGCCGGAGCCGTGGTCTTCGTAGTAGAGGCTGGCGCCGTTGATAGTGGCGTGGGGCATGCGTCTCCTCCTGAGCCAGTGTGGGCCTGCAGGGGGATTCTACGCTGCGCCGGCTGCGGAGGCGGTCAATGGCAAACTCACGTTCGGCGGTGCAAGCTGGCCCCTCTTGAACGGCAGTGGGAGGGGCCAAGAGGCTTGGGGGTATCGGGCGCCGTCCTGAGGGGAAGGACGGCGCCCCTGGAGGTGTCCGCTCCTCCGGTTAACTACGCGCGCGGCAGCCCAAGCCCGCGTGTCGCGACGATGTTTCGCTGGATTTCGCTGGTGCCACCGGCGATCGTGCTGGCGACGGTCTGCATGTAGCTCTGCGGGGCGCGACCGCGCAGGGGCGCCCGGTCACGGTCGAGCAGCAACGACGAGGTCCCGAGCATTTTCATCGCGGACCGGGCGATGCGCTGGGAGAGCTCGGTGTTGAAGAGCTTGGCGATGGACGCTTCGTGGTTGGGCACGCGGCCCTCAGCCTGGATGGTGATGACGCGGTAGCTCATGAGCTTGGCCGAGGCGGCTTCGATCCAGCGTTCGGCGAACTCGGTGCGGACCGTGTCCTTCACATCACCCCGCTGCTTGAGGTGGCGCATGTAGTGCTCGAGAGTCTGGCGCTGGCCGACGGCATTGCCGATGGAAGACCGTTCGAAGTCGAGCGTGGTGGTGCCTATGTACCAGCCGCGGTCGACTTCGCCGAGGACATTGCGGGCGGGCACGCGCACGTCTTCGAAAAAGACTTCGTTGAAGGCGTGGCCGTTGGCCATGTTGATGAGCGGCCGGACGGTGACGCCGGGGCTCTTCATGTCGAGGAGGAAGTAGGTGATGCCGCGATGCTTCGGGGCATCTGGGTCGGTGCGAGCGAGCATGAACATCATGTCGGCGGTGTGCGCCCCTGAGGTCCAGATCTTCTGGCCGTTGATGACGAAGTCATCGCCATCGCGGACAGCGCGGGTC
>CAYPAZ010000346.1:0-2561 GCA_964408835.1 uncultured Anaerolineaceae bacterium | reverse complement strand
GCCACTGTGGCCGGCGACGACGAGGGAATCGCCTTCGGCGGCGGGGGGGGCACGGACGACGCTGTCGACGTGGTGCCGCCAGTAGCTGGCCAGACCGGCGGGCTTATCGAGCACGGGGACAGCAACGCTGTGCCCGGCATCGGCGAGTTCGGCCGCCACCGGCACCCAGGTGTAGGGGCCGACGATGGGGCTGTGGACGAGGATGAAGGCCACGCCCACGCGGGGTCACCGGGCCTGCTCGCGGCGGCGCTGCATCCACTCGAGGACGAAGGGGTTGTGCTTCTGTTCGAAGGCGATGGTGGTTTCGTCCATGTGGCCGGGCAGGACAATGGTGTCTTCGGGGAGGGCGAGGAGGCGGTCGCAGATGGAGTCCATCTCCTGTTCGAGGCTGCCGCCGGGGAGGTCGGTGCGGCCGATGGAGCCGCGGAAGAGGGTATCGCCGCTGAAGAGCATGCCTTCGGTGTAGTAGCTGACGCTGCCGGGGGTGTGGCCAGGGGTGGTGATGGTCTGAAGCTGGAGGCCGGCGACTTCGACGATATCGCCGTCGGTGACGAAGGCGTCGGGATCGGGTGGGCCCTGGGAGACATCGAGGCCGAAGCGGGCGGCGGAGCCCTTCCAGCCGTTGCGGAGGAGGTCGAGGTCGGACTGGTGGAGGAGGAATCTGGCGCCGGTGGCGTTGTGGACGCCGGCGACGCCCATGACGTGGTCGATATGGGCGTGGGAGTTGGCGATGTACTTGATGGTGACGCCCATATCACGGGCGAGGGCGAGGATCTCGTCGGGCTGGTCGCCGGGGTCGATGCAGATGGCTTCGCGGGTGCGGCGGTTGCCGACGACCCAGCAGTTTTCCTGGAACACCCCGACGACGATGCCGCGGACCATGAGTTCGTTGGCGACTTCCATGCGACTACTGTACCGGGAATGCGAGGGGCGGGGGATTGACACGGGTGATACGCTCATGGGCAACGACTCGTCGCGCGGGGCGACGGTTGTGAGTCGGAGCCTTCCACGCCGGGCTTCAGGCCATGGAGGCTTGCGACGTGACCTGGCTGAACAGACGGATCGCTCGGCTGGTGGTGCCGGGCCTCGGCGTGGTGGTGGCGGTCGCAGTGGCGACGTGGGCGTTCGCTGGCGACCGGGGCTCCGAAGAAGATGTCGACCGTGTGGTTGGTTCCGGCAGCGAGGCGGACCGGATCGATGGTGAGGCGGATCGGATCGAAAGTGAGGCCGCCCCGGCGGTGGGGCTGCTGGTGTGTGTCCAGGCCGAGGCGCGCTCACAGCTGCCGCTCCTGCGGGCCCGCGTGGAGGAGGCGTTGGGGTTCGCCCGCACGACGCAGGCGGGCTGGGCTTTGATGGGGCTGGGGGACGACAAGGGGACGGTGGACGAGGGGTGCCCCGGTGGGTACGTCGAGCCGCCGGATGATGCGGAGGGCTTCGAGGAGGTGCGGCCGGCTGTGTACGACGGTGACCCGTCACCTTACCGGCTGGCGGTGTTCGTGGTGCCGGATTTGGTCGCGGAACGCTCGTTCCCGGAGCGGGCGTACCTGCGGCTGGTGTTCGAGATGCAGTGCGAGAGCCATTCGCGGGTCTGCTGGGAGGTGAGTACGGCGATCTTCGTGCGGGAGAGTTCATTGATCGACGGCTCGGCGCTGTTTATGGCGATTCCAGACGCACTCGGGATCGTCGACGAGGTCGAGAAGCTCTACCCAAAGGGGCACCCGGAGTGGGTGGAGAGCGAGAAATACTCCCCCGGCATTGCGACGGCCGAAGGGTGGGAGGATTGGTAGCAGCGGTGGGGCGTCCGGTTTGGGCGGCGATGTTGGGCGCGGGCGCATCCCTTGCGCTGGCACTGGCCAGCTGCGGGGATGACGACCGGGGCAGTCCGGAGCCCACCCAACCTGCGGGCGGCACCAGCACCGCGGGAACGACTGCGACGGCAGGACCGACGCGGACGGCGACGCCGGACCCGGGACCGACGGCGACGCCGAGCGGGCTGTGCGAGGAATTCGACGCGAACTTCTCCACGGCGCCCCTGCTCGACGGGAGTGATGGGCTGTGTGCTATCTGGCGCGACCGGTACTCGGGAGAGGATGGGTGGCGGATCAAGATCTTCTACTTCGAAGCCGACGTGACGGACACGTTCGACCTTCCAGCGAACTCCGTGGAGTTCATGTTGACGGAGGCGTTGCGCCCGATCCGAGACCTGGAAGAGTGCAGGCTCTACCGGGACTATCAGATCACATTGTGGGCGGTGTTCGGCGAGCGGGAGCAGCTGGTGGACGGCATGGCAACATCGTTCGAGGGGTGCCCGTCACTGGACGATGGGGGGATGGAGTAGGGAGCTATCCGGTAGGGGTGCGAGGGCGTCGAAGCGGGATGTGAAGCCCGCTCGATGCAAGACCGCGGGCGGCCGTCAATCCCAGGAAACAGCGGCGCACCATCAGTCCTCAAACTCCCGCGAGTACTCCGGCAGCTGCCTGAGAATGGCGTCCCTGAGTTCGTCGTCGATTGGGTTGGCGTCTTCTATCCGTGCGGAACGGTCCTCGGCGATCAAGCACAGC
>CAYPAZ010000345.1:0-2572 GCA_964408835.1 uncultured Anaerolineaceae bacterium | reverse complement strand
CGGCGCCGATGGCGAAGCCGGGCTCGTCATCGACTTCGGCGATGGCAACATCGTCACCTTCTGCGTGGCCTTCGAAGGCGACGGCATCCGTGGCGACCACCTCCTCTCCCGCGCCGGCCTTGCGGTCGACGCATTCCGGGCGGGTGGACCCTCGGTGGTCTGCAGCATCAGCGGCCATGGCTGCTCCGATGCCAGCTCCTTCAACTCCTGCTTCTGTGAATGTCCGTCCGGCGGGGCCGACTGCACGTACTGGGGCTTCTTCACCCGCGACTACGATGACACCGCCTGGCGCTACTCAGCCCGCGCTTTCGACCTCACCACCGCCGGGGATGGCGATATGCACGCCTGGAAGTGGGGCACCGGTTCACTCAGCAGCGCTCCCCCGCCCGGGCCGCTCACGTTCGAGCAGGTCTGCGGCCACCCGCCCCAGGGCAACCAGGCCCCGACCGCCACCCTCCCGCCGCAACCCTCCCCCACGAGCGGGGCGGGCACCACCGGCCCGCCACCTCCCACCGAGACCACGCTCCCGGGCGATCCCGCGACCGAGGACCCGCTGACCCCGGCCGTCGGGACGCTCACGGTCTCACCCCAGTTCACCCCGACCACCCCCTCCACCATCCCCACGGCAACTCCGGGCGCAGACTATGACGATGAGAGCGCCAATTCGGCGGCCCTGGCCGCGTTTGGGGCGGTGGCGGCCGTGCTCTTAGCGGCCATCGGTGGCGCCGCCTACTGGAGGGCTCGCAGTGGCCGTTAGCCTTCCCCGCATCCATGCGCGCACGCTGCCTGTTCCGTCGGCTGGCGCTCTGAGCTTTCTGCTCCTGAACGCCGTGGGCGTCCTCGCCTACCTCTATCCCTTCGTCTCCGCCGACGCCACCCGGCCCGACTCTCGCTGGTTTGAACATGGCGCCAGCGGCCCGCTCCTCTTCGCCGCTGTCGCGTCGCTCTGCATGCTCCTGTGCGTGAGTGAACTCACGAACGGGCGGCTCTCCAGCAAGTCGCTCGCCGTCCTGGCTGTCCTCGCCGCCATGGCGGGCGCCCTCAGGATGATCAGCCTCCCCGCCGGCGCGAACCTTTACTTCTTCCTCGTGATCCTCGCAGGCTATGCCTTCGGCCCCCGGATGGGCTTCCTCACCGGCGCCATGTCGTTCTTTTTCAGCGCGGTGGTCACCGGCGGGATCGGTCCGTGGCTCCCGTTCCAGATGTTCGCGAGCGCCTGGATGGGCCTCACCGCGGGCCTCCTCCGGCCCCTCGCCCTTACGGCAGGCTTCCGGGGCCGCGGCGAAGTCGGCCTCATCGTGCTCTTCGGAGTCGTCTGGGGCGTTCTCTTCGGTGCGATAACGAACCTCTGGTTCTGGCCCTTCTGGCCGGGCGGACCGGATATCTCTTACGAGCCCGGCCTCGGCGTCGCCGAAACGGTCCGCCGCTACTGGAACTTCTACCTGCTCACCAGCCTCGGGTGGGACCTCCTCCGAAGCGCCTGCAACGCGGTCATCCTTATCGCCGTGGGCGGTCCGCTACTTCGCGCCCTCACCCGTTTTCGTGACCGTGTCGAATGGGAACCCGTCGTACCACCTCCACTCGCTGCTGAACTGCCGGTAGACTCGCGCCCATGAAAGCCATCGTCATCGAGAGTCCCGGTGGCCCCGAGGTGCTCACCCTCCGGGACATCCCCGAACCCGAGGCCGGCCCCGAAGACCTCCTCGTACGCGTCCACGCCACCGCCCTCAACCGCGCCGACCTTCTGCAGCGCATGGGACGCTACCCGCAACCCGGTCCGAAGCCCGCCTTCGATGTTCCCGGCCTTGAATACGCCGGAGAAGTCGTCCGCGCGGGGTCACGCACCGAGGGCTTCCGTGAGGGCGACAGGGTCATGGGCCTGCTTTCCGGCGGTGGCTACGCCGAGTTCGTCGTAGTGAACCACCGCCTCGCCTCCCGCGTCCCTGAGAGACTGTCCTGGCACGAAGCCGGCTCGATCCCGGAGGTCTTCATCACCGCCCACGATGCGCTTCTTCAGTGCGACCTCGCCAGCGGCGATGCGGTGCTCATTCACGCTGCCGGCTCTGGCGTTGGCGTTGCTGCCATCCAGGTCGCGAAGGTCATGGGCGCCCGCCTCGTCGCGGGTACCGCCGGCTCCGGCGACAAGCTCGACCGCGCCCGCGAACTCGGACTCGACATCCCCATCAACTACAACGAGCAGGACTTCGCCGACGAAGTCCTAAGAGCCACCGATGGCCGCGGCGTCGATGTCATCCTCGACGTGATTGGCGCCACGTACTGGGAGCGAAACATGCGCTCCCTCGCCCCCAGGGGCCGGATGGTCATTGTCGGGCTTATGGGTGGCTCCAGCGGGCAGGTGGAGCTCGGGGTCCTCCAGGCGAAACGCCTCCAGATCCGGGGTACGGGTCTCCGCGTCCGGCCGCTCGAAGAGAAGGCCGCCGCCACCCGCCTGTTCGAGCGCAACGTCCTTCCTCACCTCGCCAGCGGCCGGATCCGCACCATCGTCGACCGCGTCTACCCCATCGCCGAAGCCGCCGAAGCCCACCGGTACATGGAGTCGAACGCCAACTTC
>CAYPAZ010000344.1:0-2592 GCA_964408835.1 uncultured Anaerolineaceae bacterium | reverse complement strand
GGGCAACTCCGGCGGCCCCATGGCCGATGCCCGCGGCCGCGTCATCGGCATCAACTCGATGATCGCGGGCGGCGTCGCCATCGCCATCCCGGCCAACACCGTCGAAGGCTTCGTCACCGGTCGCACGCCCGCTCGGGGCCGGCTCGGACTGGTGGCCCAGGCAGTCGAGCTCCCGGCTCCAATCGCCGCCAGCTACCCCACTCCCGATGGCGCCGCCCTCCTGCTCACAGGCGTCGAACCCGGGAGTCCGGCAGAAGCCGCCGGCCTCCTCCCGGGTGATATCGTCCTCGGGCTCGACGGTAGCCGGGCCGGACTCGCGGCGATGGCCTGGCAACTCGAGCGGCTCCGAGCCGGAAAACCGATTCGCCTCCACCTCCTTCGCGGCGGCGACCCCCGCGACGTCGAAGCCATGCCGCTACCCGCGTGACCACCGTGCTCATCGTGGCAGCGTATCCCTCGGTCCGCGCTGGTCTGCGCGCGATGCTCGACGGGCTCGATGGCATCGAAGTCACCGGGGAGGCCGGCCCCGCCGGGTTCCACGCGGGCGACGCCGGCTCCCACCCCGAAGTCGTCGTCGGGGACCTCGGCGAGGACCCGGAAACGCTGCTCGGAGTGCTGGGCGGCGCTGCCCCCGGCACCCCGGCGGTCTTCCTCGCGGACTCGCCGGAAGACTTCCGTGGCCTGGCAAACGATGGCCCGCGGGCCTACCTCCTCCGCGAAGCCACCGCCGAGGAGATCGCCGGCGCGGTACTTGCCGTTGATCGAGGCCTGGTCGTCTACGCCGCTACCGTCGCTGCCGAGCTCACGGAGTCGCACACCCTCCCGCGTCCCGGAGACGCCGGCGCAGGGGACCCACTGACAGAACGTGAACGCGAGGTCCTCGAGCTCCTCGCCGCGGGGCTGCCCAACAAGACCATCGCGCGTGATCTCGGTATCAGTGAGCACACCGCGAAGTTCCACGTCAGCGCCATCCTCGGGAAGCTCGGAGCCGCGGGCCGCACAGAAGCGGTGATGATCGCCGCCAGGCGCGGGCTCCTCGCCCTCTAGGGCCTGGCCTCGTAGAGCGCGTTCACCGGGTGCTCCACACCTGGCACCCTGTTGAACTTTGTGAACCCCGCGCCCGTCACCAGCTCTCTCATCTTCGGCTCCGGCAGGCCGCACGTCCCCAACCCCAGGCCCCCCGGCTCCGACATGGACGATGACATGCACGACATCACCGAGATCCCGTAGAACATCGCTGCCCCCGGGTTCGTCTCACGCATCTCATCGAAGGTCGGTGCCGACTCGATATCGAGGATGAACCACGTCCCATCGGGCTTGATAGCGTTCCGGATATAGCCCGCCACAATGTCCGGGCGAGGCATGTCGTGCAAACAGTCGAACGTACAGACCAGATCGAAGGTCGGCTCCGAAGGCATGGGCTCATCCTTCGGGTTGTGGAAGTGCACGTTCGTCAGCCCCGACTCCTCGAGGTTCTGCCGGGCACGTGCCAGTGCGTGCTCCGACGTGTCGTACCCGTGGAACTCAGCGTTCGGGTACGCCTCGCCCATGATGAGCAGCGCCCTGCCGGCCCCGCACCCCACGTCCGCCACGTTCGCCCCCGCCCTCAGCTTCTCCTCGACTCCATCCAGCGCCGGGATGGCTTCCCGCACCAATGCGTGGCGGTACCAGGGCGCGAACATCCGCTCCACGCCTCGCGCTCCTCCCGCTCCCTGATCGTCGTAGGTGAGCCCCAGCCCGGTCCGGAACGCTTCCGGCAGCCGCGGCAGCACGCCGAACTGCGAAGGGAGGTCCCCGAACGCCCCGATCGCCGAAAACGGAGTCGACTCGTCAACGAGCACCAGCACCGCCTCCGGGCTCAACGAAAACCTCCCGTCCCGGTAGTCCACCACGTCCGCCGAAGCGAGGCACTGCAGCCACTCCCTCAGCCACCGCTCCTGCAACCCGGTCACTTCCGCGAGATCCTGGCTGCTCACCGGACCGCATCGTGACATCGCCCGAAAGATGCCAAGCTCATCGCCCAGGTACACCATGCCGGAAACCACCGCGCCGCCCAGGTACCCGAACAGATGCTGGACGTACTCTCCCGCCTTCTTGAAGTCGACCTCAGCTGCTTGCGCCATTCCTCTCCCTCCACAACAGGTTCGCGGACTCTACACGGGCGACCGGAGCCTTGCTAGAACCCGTTCGAGCCGTCAACGAAACGGTAGCCGTCAATCAGGATCCCGTTCGAAGCCATCTCCCAGTGGAGATGGGGGCCGGTCGAGAGCCCCGTGCTCCCCACGTACCCGATGAGTTCGCCCGCCTCAACCATCTGGCCCTCCGCAACCACCCACGAGCTCATGTGTCCGTAGCCCGAAAGCAACCCGCCGCCATGGTCAATGACCACGAAGTTCCCGCGCACATCGAGCGCCCGGGCCATGATCACCACGCCCGAGTTCGTCGCCACGATGGGCGTCCCCTCCGGCGCGCCAATGTCCGTCCCGCCATGATGCCCGCTCGGTGGCCCGTTGTTGAACGAGCGCTGCTGGCCGAAGCGCGATGTCAGGCGCCCCTCCAACGGCAGCACCCACGGCCCATCCCAGAGCCGCT
>CAYPAZ010000343.1:0-2600 GCA_964408835.1 uncultured Anaerolineaceae bacterium | reverse complement strand
ACCCGCCACCCTCCCCGCACGTGCTACCATATCCTCCCCATACCACTCCCGGAGCACAGCATTCGCCTACGCACCTCGTGACCTGCCCCTCCTCCAGCGCCTGCGAAGCCAGGTGCTTTACGCTGCCGGCCCCATCGGCGCCACCATCCTCTCTCTCAAACTCAAGCCCGAAGACTTCGGCGGCGTCGATGGATGCCCGGAGTACCTGAACATCGCCAACCCGGGCATCCTCCAGCGCATCTACCACTCCTTCTATTCCATCGGCGTCGATGCCGTCGACTCCGGCACCTTCGGCGCTAACCGCGTCGTCCTCGCTGAGTTCGGGCTCGAAGACCGCGTCCGCGAGATCAACCGCATCGCCGCACAGGTCATCGCCGAAGTCCGCGACCAGTACGCCACACCCGACCACCCCCGCTACGCTTTCGGCACCATGGGGCCCGGCACGAAGCTGCCTTCCCTCGGCCACATCACTTACGACGAGCTCCGCGAAAGCTACCGCGACCAGGCCCTCGGCCTCATCGAAGGCGGCATCGATGTCCTCAAGGTCGAGACCTGCCAGGACCTGCTCCAGACCAAGGCTGCCCTCGCAGGCTGCCAAGACGCCCTCCTCGAGCTCGATGCCCGCATCCCGGTCATGGCCAGCGTCACCATAGAGAGCACGGGAACCATGCTCCTCGGCAGCGACATCGCCTGCGCTCTCACCACCATCGAGGCCATGGACGTCGTCGATATCATCGGCATCAATTGCGCAACCGGCCCCGAACAGATGGTCGAGCACGTCCGCTACCTCGCGGAGCATTCGCGCCGCCCGGTGTTCATTGGCCCCAACGCCGGCCTGCCCGAAGTCATCGATGGCGAAGCCTGCTACACCCTCTCGCCCGAGGACTTCGCCCGCTACCAGCGCATCTTCGTCGAAGAGTTCGGCACCAGCATCGTAGCCGGCTGTTGCGGCACCACGCCCGCCATGTTCGAAGATGCCATCCGCACAATCGGCCGCCCCGCTCCGAAGCCCCGGCCGACCGCCTACGAAGCCGCCTGCTCGTCCATCTATACGAGCGTCCCCTTCGAGCAGGAGACATCCTTCCTCGTCGTCGGCGAGCGCACCAACGCCACCGGCAGCCGCGCCTTCCGCGACCTCCTCCTCGCCGAAGACCTCGATGGCATGGTCGGCCTTGCCCGCGAACAGGCGGCCGAAGGCGCCCACGTCATCGATGTCATGGTCGACTACGTCGGCCGCGATGGCTCCGCCGACGCAGCCCGCGTCGTCACCGCCTTCCGCACGCAGACCACCCTCCCCCTCGTCTTCGACTCCACCGAGCCCCCCGTCATCGAAACGGCGCTCAAGCTCTACGGCGGTAAGGCTATCGTCAACTCCATTAACCTCGAGGACGGCGAACGCAAGATCACTCGACTGCTTCCCCTTATCAAGCAGTTCGGCGCTGCTGCGGTCGCCCTTCTCATCGACGAGGAGGGCCAGGCACGCACCGAGCACTGGAAGCTCAAGGTCGCCCATCGCATCCACGACCTCGCCGTCAACCGCTACGGCATGGAACCCGGCGACCTCCTGTTCGACGCCCTCACCTTCCCGCTCACCACGGGCCAGGAGGAGGTCCGCCGGGATGGCATCGAGACGCTCAACGCCATCCGCCGGATAAAGGCCGAACTCCCCGGTGCACACACCATCCTCGGCGTCAGCAACGTCTCGTTCGGACTCAAGCCCGCTGCCCGCCGCGTCCTCAACTCCGTCTTCCTCCACGAAGCCGTCGAGGCGGGCCTCGATGCGGCCATCGTCAACGCTCGCCAGATCCTCCCCCTCAACCGCATCCCTGAAGACCAGGTCCAGACGGCCCTCGACCTCATCTACGACCGCCGCCGCGAAGGCTACGACCCGCTCACGCACTTCATCTCGTTCTTCGAAGGCGAAGACGCAGCGCCCGCCAGTAAGGAAGACCGCGCCTCGCGGCCCGTCGAAGAGCGTCTCAAGAATCGCATCATCGATGGCGACCGCCGTGGCCTCGAAGCCGACCTGGACGAGGCCCTCGGGGCCTACGACCCACTCACAATCATCAACACCCACCTCCTTGATGGCATGAAGGTCGTCGGCGAACTCTTCGGGGCTGGCAAGATGCAACTCCCCTTCGTGCTCCAGAGTGCGGAGACCATGAAGGCCGCCGTCGCTTACCTCGAACCCCACATGGAACGCGCCGAAGGCGATACCCGCGGCACGATCGTGCTCGCCACCGTCCGCGGCGATGTCCATGACATCGGCAAGAACCTCGTCGATATCATCCTCAGCAACAACGGCTACACGGTGCACAACCTCGGCATCAAACAGCCCATCTCAAACGTCATCGAGAAGGCGCTCGAAGTCGATGCCGATGCCATCGGCCTCAGCGGCCTGCTCGTCAAGAGCACCGTCGTCATGCGCGAAGACCTCGAAGAGCTCAACGCCCGCGAGCTCTTCCACTTCCCCGTTCTCCTCGGTGGCGCGGCCCTCAATCGCCGCTACGTCGAACAGGACCTGCGCTCCACTTACAAGGGCACCGTCTTCTACTGCCAGGACGCCTTCGAAGGACTCGCCACCATGGCCCGCGTTGCCG
>CAYPAZ010000342.1:0-2610 GCA_964408835.1 uncultured Anaerolineaceae bacterium | reverse complement strand
GAGCGTTGCCGGTCGCACCGATGTTGTGGCGAAACCTACCGAGCCGCCTCTCGTCCGCCAGGTCGGCTGGGTACGCCGCCGAGGCCGCCACCTCCCCCCGCTCGGGGAGCGGCTACTGGCCCTCCTCGGGTGAGCCGCTCACGAGCCCATCCTCGCCCAGCACGCGCTCAAGCTCCCGGAACTCTTGCCGGAACGCGCGGCGCACCTGGCCCTTTGCCAATCGCAGCTTCAGCCGCCCGCCGCGAGTGTGGGCCCTCGCACGGTAGTGGATCTCCGTCCCGCCCCCCTCGACCGCTATGAACTCCAGCGTCTCGGTCATCAGGGGAGCTGCCTGGAACCCACCCTTTGTGGGCCTCCGCTCAAGGCTGTAGTAGTCGAACGGCTGCCAATCGATGACCCGCGTGTCCGAAGCCCACGAACCGTGGTCGCAATGCCCGACCGTCCCCGGCCCCATGCGATCCTCCGCGCCACGGTCATACTCCAGATTCTGGATGCTCTTCTGCCAGCGGAGCCGCTTTTCGGGCTCGAGTGTGTACTGCCACACAATCGCAGGCGGCGCCGGCAGCCGCCCGGTCACCCAGAGATGGGCTTCTCGTGGCTCGACGTACACCCGGTGCGCCGCCTCCCGCGCCGCAGTCGAAGGCGCCAGGTCCCGCACCTTGCACGCCACCGCCCCGAACGGCTCCACGTCCTCAGTGTGCTCCTGCCAGCCACGCGTCAGCACCGTCCGCTGCGCACACGCCGCGGTGAGCAGAGCGTAGCCTCGCCAGCCCGTCGCCTCGGTTACCCCGTTCTTCAGCAGCCGGTGCACGAGGATCACGTCCGGCCCGGCAAGATCCTCCACACCCGCCATCCGCTGGGTGACGAATTCCCCGTGGTGGGCCACGAACTTCAGGTCGAGCGTCCCGATGGAGGCGCACGCCGCGCACTGGCACGTCGTGGTTCGCTGCATCTGCACGATGCGCCGCGAGAACGCGAAGTGGCACGCTTCGATGACCTCGAGCAGCCGCTCCCCGTCCGCGAACCGGGCATCTTCCGCGTAGCAGAACAGCGCGTCGCCTTCGAGCTTCACGAAGTGGAGCGCCGGGACGAGTGCCGTATGGATGGCCCCGCACAGGTCCTCGATGATCCCCTGGGCGTGTTCGAGCTCCGTCCCCGAAAGGAACGCCGTGTACCCGCCGATATCGGCGATGACGAAGTACCCCTCGCGGGCGTTCACGCCGGGAGTGTAGCACCGCGGCTATCGGAGCACGGACGAAATCCACCACCGGCTCCGGGGGCGTACAGGTAACGGAGGGGAAGCCCCCGGACAGCGAGCCGGCTGACGGGAGCGCGGGGCGGCCGGGCAAGTCCCCGCCATGGCCCGGCCGCCCCGGAACCGATCCCTCCCAGGTGGCTCGGATGGGCATGGCATCGCGCAAGCTTGTAGCGGGCGCCTTGCTCCCGCTGCTGGCCGCGGCCACGGCTTGCGGGGGTGGGTCACCGGGGTTCGAAACTCTCCTCCAGGATAATCAAGGCTCAGCCGTTGACGCCTTCCACTACCTGGGCATTGCAACCACGGAGGACGAGGCTGTCACCGTAGCCCTATCGCTGGGCGGCGTTCGGCCGTTACGCGCGCTCACGCGGTTCCCGGCCGATGGCGAGACTGTCCTCGTCGCTCTGAAGATCGGCACGGCGGTTCCCCGAGGGGACGAGGTGGGCTACATCAGGGCTGTGCGTCCCCGCGACGATTACGTCGAAGTCAGGGTTGGATGGCGGGATGACGGGATTGACGATGACGACGACCAAGTATACGCGCCCTATCACATGGTGCTGGTCGAGCGCTCGAAGATTCCCGAGTCGGCCATGGGGAGCTGGAGGGCTATCGATACGGACGGGAACGTCGTTGCCGAGGTGACGTACCCTCCAACCTGGAATATCGTCGACGAGGCGAATAGGTTCTGCTTCATCACCATCCCGGAAGACCTCGAACGCTACAGGGACCGGCTTCGCCTCTGCCCTTGAGTCCTGCGGTACCCTTCCCCCAGATGCCTCCTCCCGCCACCCTCACCCGCTGGCCCCACGGCTCGCCACCCACCCGCGAGCAGCTCGAAGTCCTCCTCGCCGCCGAAGGCCTCGCCCCTCACTGGTGGTCCAATGGCCCCGGCGACCAGTATGAAACCCACGACCATACCTACCACAAGGTCCTCTATTGCCTCGGAGGGACCATCACCTTCGTCCTCCCGCCTACAGGCGAGCGCCTCACCCTCGCCGCTGGCGACCGCCTCGACCTCCCGGCCGGGTGGCCCCACCGCGCCAGCGTCGGGCCCCAGGGCGTCACCTGCGTCGAAGGCTGGCGCACCTGACCTTCGCCGCTGTGGTTTAATCCCCGCCATGCCAGCCATCGTCCAGAAGGTCGACCACGTCCTCGTGCGCGTCGACAACGCTGAGAAGCTTTGGGAGGTCTTCACCGGCCCCCTCGCCCTTCCCATGGCCTGGCCGCCGTTCGAGTACCTCGGGTTCCAGAGCGCCGCCGTCGGCTTCGGCGAAGTCAATGTCGAATTCCTCTCGCCGCTGCCGGGCGGCGAAGTCCCCGAAGCGGCGCGCGCCCCCGGCGCGAGGCTCATCGGA
>CAYPAZ010000341.1:0-2616 GCA_964408835.1 uncultured Anaerolineaceae bacterium | reverse complement strand
GTGCCCGGCGGCTACTCCCGCTGGTTGAGCTGGCGAAGCATTCGGAGCATCGCGAACGCGACCCGTCGGCGGCCCTCAGGTTCGTTGAGCAAGCGCTGGCACTCGCCCGCGAGGGGCTGGTGCGAGCGGGGCCAGAGGGCGCCGAAACCTCGGTCGCGGCGCTGGAGCACCGGGCGGCCCGGTTGAGGAGGAAGTCCACGCCGGGCCGGTGACGGGGGCCTACGCCTGCTTCATCGCCATGGTTGGGACGAGGTCGAGGCGGATGCCGGGGCCCATGGTGGTGGTGAGGGTCGCCGACCGGATGTACTGGCCTTTGACGTCCGACGGTCGGGCGGCCTGGATGGCCTCGATGACCGCTGCCATGTTTTCGCGGAGCTTGTCGATATCGAAGCTGACCTTGCCGAGGGGCATGTGGATGTTGGCCAGGCGGTCGAGGCGGTACTCCACGCGGCCCTGCTTGGCATCGAAGACTGCCTTGCCGACATCTTCGGGGGCGACGACGGTGCCAGAGCGAGGGTTTGGCATGAGGCCGCGGGGGCCCAGGACGCGACCGAGCCGGCCGACCTTGCCCATCATCTCGCGGGTGGCGAGGGCGACATCGAAGTCGGTCCAGCCGCCTTCAATCTGCTTGATGAGGTCATCGGCGCCGGCATAGTCGGCGCCGGCATCGAGGGCGGCCTTCGCCGGTTCGCCTTCGGCGAAGACCAGCACGCGCATGACTTTGCCCAGGCCGTGCGGGAGCAGGACGGAGCCGCGGATCTGTTGTTCCGCGTGGCGGGGGTCGAGGCCGGTCTTGATGTGGAGTTCGACGGTTTCATCGAACTTCGCGGGGTGGAGGTCCTTCGCAAGCTCGAGCGCCTCTTCGGGGGGATAGAGCTTTGTCTTGTCGACCTTTTCCAGTGCTTCGAGGTAGCGCTTCCCGTGTTTCGGCATGGCTACACAACCTCGATGCCCATGCTGCGGGCGGTGCCTTCGATGGTTTTCATGGCCTCTTCGATGTTGTTCGCGTTGAGGTCGGCCATCTTGGCTTCGGCGATCTTGCGGATATCGGCCACGCGGACGCTCCCGGCCTTTTCGAGGCGGTTCTTGCCGCTGCCCTTTTCGACGCCAGCGGCCTTGCGAAGGAGGTCCGCGGCCGGGGGGGTCTTGAGGATGAACGAGAACGAGCGGTCTTCGTAGACGGTGAGCTGCGCGGGAATGACGTTGCCGGCCTGGTTGGCGGTCCGGGCGTTGTACTCCTTGCAGAACTCCATGATGTTGACGCCGTGCTGACCGAGCGCGGGGCCAATCGGGGGTGCCGGGTTCGCTTTCCCGGCTTCAATTTGCAGCGTGAGCACTGCGCGGACTTTCTTAGCCACGGTTGGTCTCCTGTGTGTGCAAGCGGCACGCGCGGCGGCGGGCCTCCACGAATAACGTCTGCCTCCTCGCGAGGACGCAGACGCCTTCCGTTCAGTATGCGGCCCCGGCTGCGCCCGGACAATCGCGAGAGTGAGCGTAAACGCGTCTTCACGGCAGCCCCGGGCGAACGGCTATATTCCCTCCATGACCAAGAGGCGCTCACGACGTCACTTCCTGGCGACCTTCGGGATCGGGGCCGCGGGCCTGGCGGTGGGCTGCCGCGGCGGCGGGCCGAGAGCCGATCGCGCTCCCGGAGATGCGTCAATGCCGACGCAGGGACCAAGCGCGACCGCGCAGCCGACGGCTACCCAGACGCCTCGCCCGACTGCCACGCCGGTGCCAACACCGACGCCCCGCCCAGAGGGGCATGAAGCAAGCTCGCTCCTCGCGGGGACGCCGTGGGAGACGCAGGTATCCATTCGCTCTTCCGGGTTGGATGGACCGCGTGTGGTGGTGCTCGGTGGGGTGCATGGGAACGAGCCGGGGGGCTGGTTCGCGGCGGATCAGATCGCGACCTGGATCCCCGCGGCCGGGGCGCTGGCGGTGGTTCCGCGCGCGAACGTCCTGGCTATAGCGCGGTTCCAGCGTCTCATCGACGGCGAAGGGGACCTGAACCGGCAGTATCCCGGCGACCCGGATTCGGAGCTTCCGACCAGCAGGTTGGCGGCGGGGATCACGGAGCTCTGCCGCGACATGCGGGCGGAAGTGGTCCTGGACCTGCATGAGTCGTGGGCGTTCTACGTGGACCGGGAAGCGGCGGGGTTCCAGAACCGCCAACAGGCCGGCACGGCGTTTCTCGGGCAGACCATCACGGCGGGGCCGGGGCCACGGGCCGGGCAGATCGCATCGCAGCTGGCGGGCATGGTGAACGAGTCGATCCCGTCCGTGAGGGAGCACATGATTCCCCGGGACGGCGCGGCGTTCGGTCGGAACGATGGAGCGCCGGCGGGGATGAGCCGGGGCAGCAGTTCGCTATCGCTCGGCGGGCACGTGCCGGGGCTGACGCCCGTGCTGGTGGAGACGGCCCAGCAGGGCCAGGAGGTCTCGCGCCGGACGGAACTCCACCTGCGAGTGGTGCGGGCGACGCTGGACATCCTGGGGATGTGAGGCCGGAAGGCGTTCGACAAATCTACGGCCGCGAATCGACAATCGAACTCCCATGTGCGGCCGATTCACGCTGTCCTACGCTGACTACGAGGAACTCGCGGCGGAGCTTGG
>CAYPAZ010000340.1:0-2616 GCA_964408835.1 uncultured Anaerolineaceae bacterium | reverse complement strand
GCCTCTCCGGGCCCTGCGCCACAAGCACGAACACCGTGTGCGGCGGCGGCTCTTCCAGCGTCTTGAGCAGCGCGTCCTGCGACATCTCACCAAGGAAATCCGCCGGCTCGATGATCACCACGCGGTAGCGGCCCTCCACCGGGTAGCGCGCCACGATCTCGATCAGCCCGCGCACCTGGCAGATGCGGATATCGCGTGACTGCGGGTGCTTCTCGTGCGACTCGTCCGGCCGCGGCTTGCAGAGCGTATCCCCGGGCCCCAGCGCGATGACATCCGCGTGGTTCCCGCCTGTGATCAGGCGGCACGCCCGGCACTCGCCACAGGGCCGGATGTCGGGCTCGGCCTCGCAGTTCAGCAGCCCGGCGAACTCCCGCGCCAGCAGCGTACGGCCCGTGCCAATCGGCCCCGCCAGGATGATCGCGTGAGGCGGATCGTCCTGCGCCGCGAGCACCCGCAGCTCCCGCAACACTCCCCCATGCCCGATGACGTCAGTCGCCATGAGTGGATTCTACCCGCGCCCAGCCATCCGCACTGGAGTCATTCATGGCTCTGTTAGGCCCTATCACATTAAAGTCAGGCCCGTCTTCCTTTAAACCGCCGACCCGGCGTACAAAAACCTTGAAACTGATCACCGACCCTCCCAGTAGCGACTCCTCACGCCCGCCGCACCGCGTCCCGGAGCGCGGCCTCGATGAGCGAACCTCGCCGCAGGAAGCCCCACTCCCCATCTGCAGGCGCCCGGAGAGTCGCTTCCAGGAGTCCCGGGGAGCGCGCTCGCTGGTAGATCGTGCGCGACCTACCATTCGCCCCATGGCCGCGCCCACCTCCGTCCTCTACCGGCCCATGACCGCTGCCGACCTCCCGGCCGTCAAGTACCTTCATCACGCCTCCGGCAACGCCACCCGCGCCTCCCGAGGCAACCCACCGGCGAAGTTCGAAGCTGAGGAGCTGCCCTGGCTGTCCCACCTCGTCGAAACTGACCCGGGCGGTTCGTGGATCGCCGAGGTGCGGGGCGTTCCAATCGGCTTTGCGACGTCCAGCGTGCGGGACGATGTCTGGCATCTCAGCCAGCTCTTCGTCCACCCCGACTTCTACGGCCGGGGCGCCGGGAAGGAACTCACGGCGAGAGCCATAGCCTACGGTCGCGAAGGCGGCGCGAAGCACTTCTGCGTCTCCTCTTCCCAGAACCTCGCTGCCCAGGGCCTCTACATGCTCAACGGCATGCAGGCTCTCGGCCTGAACTACGTCATGGATGGCTCACCTGCCGGGCTGCTCACCCTGCCCCCTCCCGCCCCCGGCCGCGCCATCTGCACGGACCTCGACTCGCTCCAGGACCAGGTCGATGCACTCGACCACTCCTTCGGCCGCGGACGACGTCCCCAGGACCACCTTCGCTTCCGCCAGCCCGGCTCGATGTGGGGCGATGGTCAGGACGGATGGCTCGCGCTGACCGATGCCGCGGGCCTCGTTGGCTATGCCTACGTCAGCACCTCCGAGGGCCACTTCGGTCCCATCGCCGCCCGCGAACCCGCCGATGTCCTCGAACTCCTCCACGCCGTCGGCGTGTGGCTCCGTGACCACGAACAGCACGAGTGCTATTGCGGGATCATTTCCGCGAACCGCCTCGCGCTCGATGCGCTCGTTCACGCCGGCTTCAAGGTCTACAGCTTCGATGCCTACATGGCGAGCTCAGACTTCCTCGACCTCAGCCGCTACATCCAATCAAGCGGGTTGCTCCTCTAACCGGCCGCCACCCAGGAACCCCGCCACAACCGGCGCCAGCATCGTGGCATAGCAGCGGGCGCCTTCCACGCTCGAGTGCACGCCATCGGGCTGGTAGTACCGGGACTTGTCCTGCCCCTCCAGCCCATCCTCGGCGTCAACCCAGGTCATCCGGTGGGCGTCTACTTCCGGCCGGACCATCGCATGGAGCCGGCTGATCTCCGCCAGCACCCCCGGCAGCCGCTGCTGGACCGCGGGCCCGAACCGCGACTCCGCTATCGCAACAACCTCCACCTGCTCACGCTGCGAAAGCTCCCGGATGATCCCGGTATACACGCGCCCAACCTCCTCGACCGTCGCGAGCGGCAGAGCGCCGAGAGTCCGGCGAGCCACTCGCCGCGCGAGGCGGTCCGCCGGCCGCCACCGGCCAACCGGACTCGCCTCGAATACCCGCTCGCCCACCCTGTATACGCGCTCCACCCTGCCACCGAACCTGCGTCGCACGCTCTCAGCCACCACGGGTACCGCGCACGGGAACGCGTTGACCGAGAGGACGACAACTCCCGGGCTCGACTCATAGACCTTGCGCATCGCGTACTCCACGGCGCCGTCGCCAACCGGGAAGAGGTCGACCGAACCCACCGAAACCGCGAAGCCCCGCTCGCGCAGCATCTCCTCCAGCATCCCCGGCCACGTCTCGGCCCGTGAGCGGACCCCGTACCCCGCCGTGCCGCTGTGCCCGAGCACCAGGATTTCCATCGCACAGGAGCATACGTCCGGGCGTGCTTAGAAACGGCAGCACGAAGGGCCGGTCGCCCGGCCCTTCGGAGAGCGTGGCAGCGAGCCAGCCGCCCTTACGAGGCCGGATCGTCGCCGAGCCCCGTCGCCCAGCGG
>CAYPAZ010000339.1:0-2623 GCA_964408835.1 uncultured Anaerolineaceae bacterium | reverse complement strand
GCGACCCCTCCTCCCTTAACCGGCAATAACGCGAGCCCGGCCTCGCTTGCCGCTATTCCACCAGCCGCCGCAGCAACTCCCGTATCCGCGGCGCCCCCTCCAGCGCCGCCCGCAACAAGGCCATCTCCGCGTCTCCGACGATCAGCGGGCTTCGCTGAAACCGCCCCCGGTGGTCGTAGTGGCAGAAGCGCAGGCTCACGCTCCCTGCCGTCGGCCCCTCCGTGAACTCCAGCAACTGGATGCACGGCTCGTGATGCTCCCCCTTCACCCGTACCTCCTCCACAATCTCCCCACTCCCCCAATGCAGGTCGAACGTCCTCGCTTTCTTGGTCGCAGGCATCGCGGTCCCCCTTCTTGAGATCAGGCTACGACACCCGCCCGCCATCTTCTCCCTCCTCCCTCCTCCCTCCTCCCTCCGCTCTGGTACACTCCCGCCTCATCTCCTTGAGGAGGGCAAGGATGCTTTCTCCCTATCGCGTACTCGACCTGTGCGATGGCAACGCACTCATCGCCGGCCAGATCCTCGGCGACCTCGGCGCCGATGTCATCGTCATAGAGCCCCCCGGCGGCGCTTCCCTCCGCCGTGAAGGCCCCTTCGCCGGCGAAGAGTCCCACCCCGACCGCTCCCTCGCCTGGTGGGCAGTCAACCGCAACAAACGCAGCGCCACGCTCGATATCACGTCGCCGGAGGGCCGCCAGCAGTTCCTTGACCTCGCCCGCACCGCGGACATCGTGTTCGAGGCCTATCCCCCGGGCTACCTCGATTCCATCGGCCTCGGTTACGCCGACCTCTCCGCCGCCAACCCGGGCATCATCCTCGCCTCCATCACGCCGTTCGGGCAGGAAGGCCCGAAGGCGCAGTGGGCCTCCGCAGACCTCACCGCCTACGCCTCGTCCGGCGCGCTAATCATGTCCGGCGACGCCGACCGCCCTCCGGCCTCCATCCCCGTCCCGCAGGCCTACCTCCACGCCGGCGCCGAAGCGGCCGTCGGCGCCCTCCTGGCGCTCTCCGCCCGCGAACAGGGTGGCCCCGGTCAGCACGTTGATGTCTCCGCGCAGACCGCGGCCATGATGGCCACCCAGGCCACCATCCTCAACCACGGCTGGGGCGATGCCGAGACCACCCGCATGGCGGGCGGCGTCAACTTCGGCGGGATCCCGCTGAAGTTCGTCCAGCCCGCCGCCGATGGCTTCGTCTCCGTCACATTCCTCTTCGGCACCGCCATCGGTCCGTTCACGCGCCGCCTGTTCGAAGTCATGTGCGAAGAAGGCATCGTCGATGAAGCCACCCGCGATAAGGACTGGCTCAACTACACAGGGCTCATCCTCAGCGGTCAGGAGCCCATCACCGAATTCCTCCGCTGCAGCGAAGCCATCGGCCAGTTCACCTCCCGCCACACCAAGGCCGAACTGTTCCAGATGGCTCTCGACCGCGACATCCTGATCGTCCCGGTGAGCACTATCGACGAAGTCGCGAACTCCGAGCAGCTTGCCGCCCGGGACTTCTTCCAGGAGGTCGAACACCCCGAACTCGGGAAGAACGTGAAGTACCCTGGCCCTTTCGCCCGCACGCCACACAACCTCGGCGTCCGCCGCCGGCCCCCGCTCGAGGGCGAACACACCGCCGAAGTGCTTGCTGAAGCGGCCTCGCTTTCGGCACGCCCGGCCGCGAACGGCGCCGGGCCGTCCCTCCCGCTGGAGGGCCTCAAGGTGCTCGACTTCATGTGGGTCGTTGCCGGACCGTGGGCCACCCGCTACCTCGCCGACTACGGAGCCACTGTCGTCAAGATCGAGAGCCCGATGCACGTCGATACCTCGCGGACCATCGCGCCCTTCAAGGACCACGTACCCGGGCCAGAACGCTCCGGACTCTTCTGCACCGTCAACGCTGGCAAGCTGGCCATGAGCCTCAACCTCGGCACAGAGGCCGGGCGCGACATCGTCATGCGGCTCGTGAAGTGGGCCGATGTCATCACCGATAGCTTCGCCGCCGGCGCCCTCAAGAAGTTCGGCCTCGACTACGACTCCGTGAAGACGGTGAATCCCGGGGTCATCATGCTCAGCTCGTGCTTGAACGGGCAGAGCGGACCCCACGCCCGCCTCGCGGGCTTCGGTACCATGGGCCTCCACCTCGCCGGCTTCGGCGACATCGTTGGCTGGCCCGACCGGCCACCCGCCGGCGCCGCCGGTGCCTACACGGACTACATCGCTCCCAAGTTCACAGCCGCCGCGCTCCTGGCTGCGCTCGATCACCGCCGCCGGACAGGTGAGGGCCAGTACATCGACTTCTCCCAGGCGGAGGCCTCGTCGCACTTCCTCGCCCCGGCCCTCCTCGACTACTTCGCCAACGGCGTCATCCAAACCCGCCGCGGCAACCGTTCTGCCAACCATGCCCCCCACGCGGTCTTCCCGGCTGCGGGATCCGACCGCTGGGTGGCGATCGTCTGCACCAACGACGACCAGTGGCAGTCGCTCGCGGGCGCGGCTGGGCACCCTGAGTGGCTTTCGGATGCTCGTTTCGCCACCCTCGCCGATCGGCTCGCCAACGCCGATGCCCTCGAGGAGGCCATCGGCGCCTGGTCGGCCACGCTCGAGGTCGATGCCCTCGAGCAGGCCCTCGCCG
>CAYPAZ010000338.1:0-2625 GCA_964408835.1 uncultured Anaerolineaceae bacterium | reverse complement strand
GCACCTGGCAAGAAGCCCGCGATGGCGGCGGCCTCCTCACCCTCCGCCTCTTCGACTGCAAGAAGCCCCTCATCGCCGCGATAAACGGCCCCGCCGTCGGCGTCGGCATCACCATGACCCTCGCCATGGATATCCGCCTCGCCTCCGAGACCGCCCGCTTCGGCTTCGTCTTCAACCGCCGTGGCCTCGTCCCGGAAGCCTGCTCCTCCTGGTTCCTCCCCCGTGCCGTCGGCATCCAGCAGGCCACTGAGTGGGTCTTCTCCGGCCGCGTCTTCCCTGCTCAGGAGGCCCTCGAAGGCGGCCTCGTCCGCAGCCTCCACGCCCCCGATGACCTCCTCCCCGCCGCCCGCGCAATCGCCGAAGAAATCCGCGACAACACCGCCCCGGTCGCCGTCGCACTCACCCGCCAGATGCTCTGGCGCATGCTTGGCGAACGCCACCCCATCGCCGCCCACCGCGTCGATTCGCCCGGCATCTTCGTCCTCGGCCAGTCCCCCGACGCCCGCGAAGGCGTCACCGCCTTCCTCGAAAAGCGCGCCCCCTCCTTCCCCGGCAAAGTCTCGACCGATATGCCCCCCTACTTCCCCTGGTGGCAGGACGAACCCTTCCGCTAACCACCTTCACAGGAGCCAAATCGTGACAAACCCCACCGGCCAGCCGGCCGATGTCATGCCCTTCGACGCCACCGAGGTCACCCTCCCCAACAACCTCCGCGTTATCGTCGTCCCCACCGGCTTCCCCAACCTCGTCTCACTCCAGATCCCGGTCCAGACCGGCTCCCGCAACGAAGTCGAACCCGGCAAGTCGGGATTCGCCCACTTCTTCGAACACATGATGTTCCGCGGCACCAGGAAGTACCCCGCCGACCTCTACCAGGAGATCCTCCAGCGCACTGGCGCCCGCCAGAACGCCTACACCACCGACGACTACACCAACTACCACATCACCTTCGCCAGAGAAGACCTCCCCACCATCCTCGAACTCGAAGCCGACCGCTTCCAGAACCTCGAATACTCAGCAGGCGACTTCCGCACCGAAGCCCGCGCCGTCCTCGGCGAATACAACAAGTCCTCCGCCGACCCCCTCAACAAGCTCATCGAAGTCCAACGCAATGCCGCCTACCGCGTCCACACCTACAAGCACACCACCATGGGCTTCATCGCCGATATCGAGGACATGCCCAACCAGTTCGACTACTCCCGCGTCTTCTTCGACCGCTGGTACCGCCCCGAGTACACCACCATCATCGTTGCCGGCGATGTCGACCCTGACCCCGTCCTCGAACTCATCGAAAAGCACTGGGGTGCCTGGCAGCAGGGCGCCCACACCGTTGAAGTCCCGCCCGAGCCCGCCCCCGCCGGCCCCATCACCGCCCACCTCCCCTGGGATGCCCCCACCCTGCCCTGGGTCACCGTTGCCTGGCATGCCCCCGCCTTCTCCACCACCGCCCCAGACTACCTCGCCCTCGACCTCCTCCTTGACCTCTGGTTCGGCGAAACCTCCGACCTCTACCGCCGCCTCGTCGAAGAAGAGCAGGTCGTCGACGAATTCGAAGCCTACTTCCCGGGCAACCAGGATCCCTACCTCGCCACCATCCTCGCCCGCGTCAAGGATCCCGCGAAAGCCGCCTACATCCGTGACGCCATCCTCGAGACCGCGGCCGCCGCTCGCACCACCCCGGTCGAACGCCAGCGGCTCGAAGAGGCGAAGTCCCACGGCCGCTACGCGTTCGCCCGCACCCTCGATAACTCCGAGTCCATCGCCTCCACGCTCGCCCGCTTCGCCCGCTACGAACGCCGCTACCAAACCCTCAACGACCTCTTCCGCCGCCAGGCCACCATCACCGTCGAGGACCTCGACCGCGCCGCCGCCAACTACCTCGATGACTCCCGCCTGGTACAGGCCACCCTCGCCCAGGGCGATCTCCCCGGACTCCCCGGCACGCCGTCGCTCACGCCATACCTGGCCGCCGCCCCATCAGACGCTCCGTCGTTCCCTGAAGTCGTTCTCAAGAACCCCGCCAGCCTCGTCCGCTTCAAGCTCCTGTTCGAAACGGGCTCCGCCTTCGACCCGTCCGGCCGCGAAGGCCTCGCTGCGCTCGCAGCCTCCATGGTCACCGAAGCCGGGAGCAAGCACCGCAAGTACGACGAGATCGTCCGCGCCCTTTTCCCCATGGCCGGCAGCTTCCACGCCCAGGTTGACCGCGAGATGACCGTCTTCACCGGCTCCGTTCACCTCGACAACCTCGACCGCTTCACTGAAATCGCCTTGCCCCAGCTCCTTGAGCCCGGCCTCCGAGACGAAGACTTCTCTCGCGTCCGCGAACAGCACCTCAACGCGCTCGTCCAGGATCTTCGCTCCAACAACGAAGAGGAGCTTGGCAAGGAACGCCTCCAGGAGAACATCTTCCGCGGCACTCCCTACGGCCACACCACCCTCGGCACGGTACCTGCCCTCGAAGCCGTCACCCTCGACGATGTTCGTGCCTTCATCGCCGCCAACTACACTCGCGCCAACCTCACCCTCGGCCTCGCCGGCAACATTCCCGATGCCTTCCACGAGCGCCTCCGCCGCGAGCTCGCCGACCTCCCGGCGGGCGAGCCCCGCCCGCCCGTCCAGGTCGCG
>CAYPAZ010000337.1:0-2630 GCA_964408835.1 uncultured Anaerolineaceae bacterium | reverse complement strand
TGATCGGCGACGGAGCGGGCGACGAGGTAGGCATCGAGTTCGGGAGTGCGGATCTCCTGGATGTTGACGCGGACGCGGCCGCCGCTGACGCGCTCAAGAGCTCCGCGGAGCTCTTCTACGCGGGCGCCGCCGCGACCGATGACGATGCCGGGCTTCGCGGTGTGGATGGTGACGGTGACCATGTTGGCGTTGCGGTCGATTTCGATGCGGCTGATGCCGGCATCGGGCAGTTCGGTCAGGAGGTAGCGGCGGAGGTCGAGGTCGTTGTGGAGGCGTTCGGTGTAGTCACGCTCCGCGAACCACTTGGACTCCCAGTCGTAGATGATGCCGATGCGCAGGCCGTGGGGGTGGATTTTCTGTCCCAAAGGCTTAGCCCTCCCGCTCGTCGAGAATGATGGTGATATGGCTCGATCGTTTGAGGATCGGGCTCACTCGGCCTCGCGAGCGCGGCCGGAATCGTTTGAGCGTGCGGGCCTCGTCGGCGAACGCGCGCTTGATGAAGAGGTCGTCGGCATCCAGCGAGAAGTTGTTCTCGGCATTGGAGGCTGCGGAGAGGACGACCTTGGAGACGGTGCGGGCATGGGGCGAGGTGGTGTAGCGCAGGAGGGCCAGGGCCTGGTCCACGCCGAGGCCGGGGAGCCTCTCGAGGATGAGCCGCATCTTCCGCGGGGAGCCGGAGACATGCTTTGCAGAAGCTCGGACTTCCATGGCTAGCGCCTCACCTTGCTCTGGCGGTCGCTCTTGGAGACGTGGCCGCGGAATGTGCGGGTGAGTGCGAATTCGCCGAGTTTGTGGCCGACCATGTTTTCGGTGACGAAGACGGGCACATGGCGGCGGCCATCATGAACGGCGATGGTGAGCCCGATCATTTCGGGGAGGATGGTGGAGGCCCGCGACCAGGTGCGGATGACAGACTTTTGCTGGGCGTTGCGCATCATGAGCACTCGCTTTTCGAGCGAGGGATGAACGTAGGGGCCCTTCTTGGTTGAACGTGACATCGTCTACTCCTACCTGGTCCGCCGGCGGACGATGTACTTGTCGGTCCGCTTGTTGTTGCGTGTGCGGTAGCCGAGGGTTGGCTTGCCCCACGGGGTCTTAGGGCCGGGCATACCGATGGGGGCGCGGCCTTCGCCGCCGCCGTGGGGATGGTCGCGGGGGTTCATGACGGACCCGCGGACCTGCGGGCGGCGACCGCGATGGCGGATGCGGCCGGCTTTGCCAAGCTTGATGAGCTGCTGTTCGGCGTTGCCGACCTGGCCGACGGTGGCCGAGCAGGCGAGGAGGACGCGCCGCATTTCGCCGCTGGGAAGGCGAAGGAGGGCGTAGTCACCTTCCTTGGCCATGAGCTGAGCGGAGGCGCCGGCGCTGCGGACCATCTGGCCGCCTTTGCCGGGGATGATCTCGATGTTGTGGACCTGGGTGCCGGTGGGCAGTGAGCCAAGGGCCAGGCAGTTGCCGACGCGAACGTCGGCGTCGGGGCCGCTCATGACGCTGGAGCCGACGATGAGGCCGGTCGGGGCGATCATGTAGCGCTTTTCGCCATCGGCGTACTGGATAAGGGCGATGCGGGAGGTGCGGTTGGGATCGTATTCGATGGCGATAACGCGACCGGGCACGCCGTGCTTGTCGCGGCGCCAATCGATGATCCGGTAGAGGCGGCGGCTGCCGCCGCCTCGGTGCCGGACGGTGATGCGGCCGTGCTGGTTGCGGCCGGACTTCTTCTTGAGCGCTTCGGTGAGCGACTTTTCGGGCCGCTTCTTCGTAATTTCGGAGAAGGTGTGGCCGCTGGCGTTGCGCCGGCCGGGGGAGGTTGGCTTGAAGGAGCGTATGGGCATGGCTAGATTCCCTCGAACAGCTCGATGGTGTCGCCGGGGACGAGCGTCACGATCGCCTTCTTCCAGTCTGGCCGGGGGGTCACGCGGCGGCCGAACCGCTTGTTCTTACCCTTCATGACGATGGTGTTGACATCGGCGACGCGCACGTTGAACGCGAGCTGGACCGCGTCCTTGACCTGGGCCTTGTTGGCGCGGATATCGACTTCGAAGACGTACTTGTTCTCGCCGGCGAGAACCGTCGACTTTTCGGTGATGATGGGACGGAGGAGGACGCCGTAGGGATGGATCTCACGGGGCATGGCCTACTCCTTCCCTACCGGGCGACGGCCGCGGGCGAGCTTGAGGTTTTCACCACCCCAGATGCTTTCGACCTTGCGGACGGCATCTTCGGTCATGACAACGTGGTGGGCGTTGATGATGTCCACGACGTTGAGGTTGGCTGCGGGGAGGGCAGTCGCGTGTTCGATGTTGCGCGCGGCGCGGGTGAGGGTGGGCTCGTGTTCTCCGCTGACGACGAGGGCGCGGCGTTGGACGCCGAGTGCGCCCAGCGCATCGACGACGGTCCGGGTCTTTGCTTCTTCCGGGATGAGTCCTTCCACGACGAGGAGCGAGCCATCGCGGGCGCGACTGGCGAGCGCGGAGCGCAGCGCGAGGCGGCGCATCTGGCGAGGCATGTCCTTGGCGAAACTGTGGGGCCGGGGACCGTGGGCGACTCCACCGCCGACCCGGTGGGACGCGCGATTGCCACCCTGGCGGGCGCGGTGGCTTCCCTGCGCCATTTGAAGATCTTCCAGG
>CAYPAZ010000336.1:0-2661 GCA_964408835.1 uncultured Anaerolineaceae bacterium | reverse complement strand
TCAACTATCCATCTGCGTGGCATCAGCATCCCTCCTGCTCGTACTGAACCCGCGCGGTATTCAGTATACCCCCCCGTCAAGCCCCCGATGCTGCCGGGCTTTACCTCACCCCGCCCCCCGCTCGGGTTAGATCAGCCCCGCGAACACCCCGTCGTCCTCGAACGGCCCCACCGCGGCGATCGTCACCACGTCCTGCCGGAACAGTTCGCGGCCCACTCGGCGCACGTCATCCAGCGTCACCGCCTCCACCCTCGCTGTCACCTCCTCTACCGTCTCCACCCGGTCCAGCAGCAGCAGCTGTGCCCCGATCCACCCCGCCACCGACCGCGTGTCCTCCATCCGCAGGAGCATCCGGCCTTTCGCCATCTGCTTGCCCTTCGCGAACTCTTCGTCCGGCAGCTCTCGCAAGAGGCCCTCGATCTCCCCGAAGATCGCCTCGGCGGCCTGGCGGGCGTTCGTTGGGTCGCACCCGGCATAGACGGTGAAGGCGCCCGTATCCCGGAACTCGCTCGGGTAGGAGTGCACGTCGTACACCAGCGCCATCTCCTCCCGCAACTGCAGGAATAGCCGGCTCGACATCCCCTCCCCCAGCACCGCGCTCAGCAGGTCCACCGCGAACCGGTCCGGGTCCATCAGCGAGACGCTGGGATAGGCGATGCAGATGTGCGCCTGCTCGGTGGGCTTCTGCTTGACCGCCAGCCGCGGCGAACCGTTCCGCGCCACGGCCGGGTGCCACGGCCCCGCCGGCCGGTCGGGCATGTCGCCCAGCCACCGTTCCACCGTCGCGACCACCCGCTCATGCTCGATGTTCCCCGCCACCGCCAGCACCATGTTCGAAGGCTGGTACTGGGCCTGCATGTAGGCGTTCACCGCCTCGATAGGCAGCGTGCGGACGGTCTGAGGGCTCCCGCCGATGTTCCGGCCGATGGGCTGCCCCGGCCACATCACCTCGTCGATGAGGATGCCCGCCAGCTCCGGCGGGTTGTCCTCTACCATCGCCAGCTCCTCAAGGATGACCATCCGCTCCTTCTCGAGCTCCACCGGGTCCATCACCGGCGCCCGCACCATGTCCGCCAGGATGTCGATGGCTTCGTCCGCGACGATGTCGGGCACCTTGGCGTAGTAGACCGTGAGCTCGCGGTCGGTCGCGGCGTTGTGCCCGCCCCCGGCGCGTTCGATGGCCTCGGAGATATCGCGCGCGGTGGGTCGCCGCGAGGCGCCCTTGAAGAGCATGTGCTCGAGGAAGTGCGAGAGCCCGGCCTCCTCGTCGCTCTCGTAGCGGCTCCCCGCGCCCACATACATGCTCACCGTCGCCGACCGCGTGTGCGGCATGGCGGCGGTGACGATGCGGAGGCCGTTGGCGAGCGTGGTGTGCTGGTACATAGATAAGGAAGCGGCCCTCCGGCCGCGCCCCTCATCCTACGCCCCGCCCTCGGGGTGTCGATAGGCGTCAGGTCAGAGCCACGAAGCGCACTGAATCCAGCCCCATCTTCCGGGCAAGGTCTTGGGCTATATATTCGAAGCGATCACTCGCCCCCTCGATGGTGACTTCCGAGTAGCGTTCGGACAGTGCGAGTAGAAGCTCGGAAATGAACGAAGGGCTCGCCATCACGCCGGCGGCGTTGAGCGACACAGCCTGGCCCTTGGAAGGGAGCCTCGCAGTAACCTCGCGTGCCTTCTGCCGGGTGGCGAACGTCGTGCCGTAGCGCCGTAGCTCGAGCGTCATGGCTGGCCTCTCTCGTCCGGGTGTTCTCTCATTCTATCTTCCATTCTATCTTCGAATCGCGCTGGTCGCCCCGGTCGAACATGGGTTAGGGCGGGGATGCTGTCCTGTTCGCACTGTAGGGGAAGAAAGCCCCCGCCATCGTGCCTCCCATCTCTTCCACCTCGGTCTCGGTGAACTTGCCCCCTTGCCTCGTTACGAGGCCGCGCCGGGACACGATCGTCAACGAGGCGCCGCTATGAGAGTCGACAGCGTCCCGGATGTAGCCAAGCCCTTGCCCCCGGTACCTGGCGCCGGTCCCCGACACGCCCTCCTCGAAGCCCTTCAGGATAGCCTCGCAGTCGTTCATGTCCCCGTAGCGTTGGCGCAGCGACTCCGCGAACCCCCCGCCGAAGTCCGCCACAGCCACATGGATCCCGTGGATCCCGCTCGTTGCCCCCGAGTACACCTGCACGAGGGCATAGCACGGTGAGCCATGCTCGCGGGCGTTGCTTGAGAGCTCCACTGCGACATCGAACACGCTCGCCGCCACTGGGGGCGCGACACCAGTACGCTGCCAGAGCAACTCCAGTTCGCGGCCCACCGCATCAACATCACTCTCCAGCCGTAAGGAGCTCACCGGGAGAAACGCCGGCTGCGGTACTGCGTCGTCGAGTCGGAGGATCCCCGCCGGCCAACCTCCGCGCTCGAGTTCCCGATAGAACCCGACTTGGGATAGGTAGCTCAGGACATCGGGATCGCGTGGGAGCAGCACCCGTGCCCGTGCCTGGCGCGAGCCGGCGTCCACGCACGTTGCGAGCACCGCCACTACGCCAAGCGGCGAGATCCAACTGACTCCACGGAGGTCGATGTCGACGGATTCCGACGGGGCGAGAGTCACTGCGGGCGCAAGGAACTGAAGGTCGGTGACTGAGTCGACGCGTTGGGGACCTGTGAGC
>CAYPAZ010000335.1:0-2665 GCA_964408835.1 uncultured Anaerolineaceae bacterium | reverse complement strand
TAGTGGACAACGAGTTGGCGGGGGTCATGGGGATGCCGGCGGGCGGGTACAGCAATACCTGGGAATACTCCGAGGTGCTCCGCTTCCCGACCACCGGCCGGCCCATCACCATCCTCGGCCGCGTCGCCCGCGTCTACGAAGAAGACGGCGCCCGGCGTGCCGACCTGGAGCTCATCGTCCAGAACGAAGACGGCCAACCATCCGTCCGGGGCTTCGCCTCGGTCCAGTTCTACGGAAGTTGATGACGCCTTCTCGCAACTAAACCTCAGGCCCCATGGCGCGAAGAAGGCCGCGCCGAGGCGTGCGAGGCGCTGAAGAAGGGCGCTCGCGTAGGAAGGGCCGCGCGCGCCGCGGCGTTCATTCAACAGTTCGCAGGGCTTCACCAAAGATTAAGCGAAAGCCAGCGCTCGCAACGCTGGCTTTCGCTCTGGATGTGTCCGGGTCGTTAGTTCCAGTAAAAGGTGAACTGCCCAGCCCCGATTGGCACCTCGTCGTCAGAGCTCGAGTTGGCGATCAGGCCGAGGACAAGGATCATGACCACAAGGCCTGCTCCCGCCGCGATCACCACCTGCTCCGGCTGCGCGTTGGTGGCCGACCGCACGGCGTAGATCATCATCACGAACAGGAAGGCAATCGGCGCCAGCGCGAACACGGGGTAGATGCCCGGGATGAACATCAGCACTGAGAGCGCCAGCGGCAGCGCCGCATAGCCCATCGTCCGGAAGAGCGCCGGCAGTTCCGCCGTCGCCTTGAAGATCTGCACGAGCACCACGTACGTGATGAGGATCGCCACCCCGTACATCACCGCCAGGAAGATGCTCCCCAGCAGGAAGGCGTTCACCACCGCGCCCTCGGAGTAGTCGAACACGAACTCCCAGTACAACCACGCTCCGAGTCCGGCGAGGAACGCGCTCACCACGGCGATGACCAGCGCGGGAATAAGCTCGTTCTGGTCGTCCTTCACCTCGTCGAACACCGAGGTGTCGAGCCGCGCCAGCCTGCCGATGCGGTTCAGTACGAGGTTTGGATCCATGTTCGCCCCGGCCGATTTACCAATCGAGGAAGAAGGCGAAGATCCCCGCCCCTATCGGGGCATCGGGAATGCTCGAGGAGATGGCAATGAACCCGAGCACGAGCACCATTACGGCGAACCCGGCCGAAGCTGCCATCACCACCTGCTCGGGCTGCGCGTTCGTCGTCGCCCGGGCCGCATAGATCATCATGACCAGCAGCAGGCTCATCGGCACGACCGCAAACAGCGGAAAGAGCATCGGGATGAACATGAGTACCGAAAGCGCCAGCGGAATAGCCCCGTAGCCCATCGTCCGGAACAGCGCCTGCAGGTCCGACTGGGCGTTGAAGACCTGGACCAGCATCACATAGGTGATTAACACCGCCACCGCGTACATCACTGCCAGGAAAATGCTCCCAAGGACGAACGCGTTCAGGAACGTGTTGTCCGGCTCGAGGCGGTCCGCAGCCACCTCCCAGTAAAGGAAGGCCCCCAGGCCGGCAAGCAGGGCCGATATTGCGGCGATGATGAGCGCCGGCACCAGCTCCTTCGGGTCGTCTTTCACCTCGTCGAACACCGAAGTGTCCAGGCGCGCGAGCCGCCCCACGCGGTTCAGTATCAAGTTCGGATCCATGCTGCCTCCTGCGTCCCTCTCTCCCGCAGTGCAGCGGCCACAGCGCGCCCTTCCAGCTCCCCACCCCACCGTCTTCGCGGCGTGTGCCTCTGCCCCCCGGTGATCGGGCGCACTATAGCACATGCGCGCCAGCAGGGAACAGGCCAAAGTGCACAGTTTCCCCCAATATGTGGTACCGTGCCCTTGACGGGCCACAAGATATTGGGTAATTTCCCATCGCTCCCCTTTGCTTTGCCGTCGTGAGGGGAGCACGGAGGGAGCTTTCAGGTGCGCTGCCCCTATTGCCACGCTCGCGACTCACGCGTCACAGACAGTCGCGCTAGCGACGACGGCATTCGCCGCCGGCGCGAGTGCATCGCCTGCGGTGAGCGCTTCACCACAACCGAAACCGTCCAGCTCTCCACCGTCCAGATCCTGAAAAAGGACGGGCGCCGCGAGGACTTCAATCGCGAAAAGCTCCTCGCCGGCCTTCGCAAGGCCTGCGAAAAGCGCAACGTCGCCGCCACTCAGCTCGACGAGGTGGTCGCCGAGATCCAGGCCAGGGTGATGGCCGATGGCCGCCCCGAGATCCCCTCGCAGGTAGTGGGAGAACTTGCGATGGACGCCCTCCGGAAGCTCGACCACATCGCCTACATCCGCTTCGCCTCCGTCTACCGCGCCTTCACCGATATCGAGTCGCTCAAGGAAGCCGTTACCGCCCTCGAAGAAGGCCGCATACCGTCGCTCGAAGAGCAGTCCATGCAGCTGCCGTTGATCGCCGAAAGCGAGCCGCGGCCGGCCCGCGCCAGGCTGGTGGGGAGCGGTGGCCAGCGACGCGTAGCCGCGGGACGTTGAGGAGGATGGGTATGAAGATCTGGGAGCTCCACAGCATGATCCTTCCGCAGCCCATCCTCACTACCCCGGACGGGCACGCGAACGTTGAAGGGCTCATCCTCACCGAGAAGGCGTATCTCCTCGCCGTGCGCGACTTCCGCCCCGGCGAGCTCGTGGCCCTTGTGCTGCGAGACGGTGCGGCCGGC
>CAYPAZ010000334.1:0-2671 GCA_964408835.1 uncultured Anaerolineaceae bacterium | reverse complement strand
GAGGTGGCCGAGCGGGAGATCCATGGGGAGGAGCAGGGGTTGCGGAGCAGGGTGGAGTCGCTGGCGGGCCAGGTGGCGAAGGCGCAGGAAGTCGCAGCCTCGCTACCCTCGCTGGTGGCGGTGCTGGAGGGAATCAGCGGTGAACGGGGGAAGGTCGAGGAGGCGCGGGCGCTGGCGCGGGAGAAGTCGGAAGCGGCCGTGGCGGCGAGACAGGAGGCGGCGGGGCTCAAGGCGACGGCCGATGAGCTTGCGAGCCGCGGGAACGAGTTGCTCGAACGAAAGACGCAGCTACAGAAGGCGGACGCGCTGTGTCCGGTGTGCCAGCAGCAACTCGCTCCGGGCGAGGCGAAGCGGCTCATCGCGGAAGTGACAGAGGAAACGCGGGTGCTGCGAGAGCGGATCGAGTCGATGCGGTCGGACGAGAAACGACTGGGAGCGGCAGCAGTGGAGACGGAAAGTGAGGCGAAGCAGCTTGAGCAGGCGGCGGCGGCGGCGGAGAGGGAGATCCAGCAGCGCGAGCGAGAGGCGCACGCGCAGGTCGCGGCGGCTCAGGACGCGGAGGTGACTGTCCGCGAGGCCGAGGAGGAGCGAGGGAAGCTGGTGGTGGTGCTGGAGTCGGGGAGGTTTGCAGAGGAGGCGCGGGCGCGGAAGCGGGAGGCCGAGGAGGCGATGGCGGCGGTGGGATACGACGCGGCCCGGCACTTGGAGGTGCGGGCGAAGGTGGCGGAGATGGAGGAAGTGGAGGAGGAGATGCGGGCGCTCGTGAAGGCGCGGACGCGGGCGGAGGGACTGCGGGACGCGATCTCGAAGATGTGCAAGGACCTGGAGCGGCGAGAGGCAGAGTTGGAAGAGCTACGCACTACTGCGGAGGCGAGAAGGGAGGAGGCGGAGCGCGCCGAAGACTTCGGGCCGCGGCTGGCGGAGGCCGAGCAGGATCTGGACCGCATCAGGGTCGACCTCGAGACCCTCACCCGGCAGCTGGGACAACTGGAGGAACAGCGCAGGCAGCTCCAGGAGCTCAAGGTGCGGATGGCGGAGGAAATCGACCGGCGGAAGGCGCTTGCCGACGAGGATGGGGTGTACGGGGACCTGTCAGTGGCGTTCGGTCGGAACGGCGTGCAGGCGATGCTCATCGACCAGTCGTTGCCGCGGGTGGAGTGGACATCGAACGAGATGCTGAACCGGATGACGGGCGGGAGAATCCAGGTGCAGATCCGGACCCAGGTGGAGAACGCAGCGGGGAAGACGCAGGACACGCTGGCCATCCGGATTAGCGACGACGTTGGGACGCGGGACTACGAGATGTATAGCGGTGGCGAGGCGTTCCGGGTGGACTTCGCGCTGCGCATCGCGCTGGCCAAGTTGCTGGCCGAACGGTCGGGGGCATCGCTGCCGACGCTGATCATCGACGAGGGGTTCGGGACGCAGGACGAGGAGGGGATCCAGCGGCTGGTGGAGACGCTGAGCATCATCAAGGACGAGTTCCAACTGATCCTGGTGGTGACGCACCTGGAGCGGCTGAAGAGCGAGTTCGACCAGCGTATCGAGGTGACGAAGGACCTGAAGCACGGGTCGATGGCGCGAGTGGTGTAAGGCTGAGCCAGATCCCTGACGGTCCGGGTACTGCTTTAGGATTGGCGGGCGGAGGGGAACAGGGGGCACTGCATGACTGACACGACGGGGGCCGAGCTGTTGGCGCGGCAGATGCGAGACGAGGGGGTCGAGGACCTGTTCTTCCTGATGGGCGGGCCCATAATTGAGACGGCGGGGTTCGCGAAGCGACACGGGATCCGGACGATCGATGTGCGGCACGAGCAGGCGGCGGCGATGGCGGCACACGGCTACGCACGAGTGAAGGCGGGGCCGGGGGTGTGTCTTGCGGCTTCGGGGCCGGGGACGACCAACTTGCTGACGGGGGTCGCGAACGCCTACCTCGACGGCGTGCCGGTGGTGGCGCTGGGAGGGGCGGCGGCGTACGCGCAGTTCGAAACCGACGCGTTCCAGGAGTACGACCAGCTCTCGATGGCGAGGCCGATCACGCGGTGGGCCAGCAGGGCGACGCACGCTCATCGGCTACCGGAGTTCTTCAATATGGCGTACCGGAAGGCGCAGGGGCCGAAACCGGGGCCGACCTACCTCGACCTGCCGGGGGATGTGCTGGCGGGGAAGGCTGATGACTCACGCGTGCGGTTCCCGGCTGGCGGGGGTCGCCCGACGGCAGCCTGGCCGGATGTGGGGGCGGTGGAGACGGCCATCGAGATGCTGGCGAAGGCGGAGCGTCCGGTTCTGGTGACGGGGAGCGGGATCATCTGGGCGGGTGCTTCAGCGGAGTTACGGGAGTTCATCGACGCGACGCGGATACCGTTCTTCACGACTCCGCAGGGGCGAGGGGTGGTGCCGGAAGACCACGAGGTGGCATTCCTCGGGGCGCGCGGGAAGGCGTTCCGGGAGGCGGATGTGGCGCTGGTTGTGGGGACGCGGTTGAGCTTCATGGTGGGAGCGGCGCGCCCGCCACGGTGGGCGGCGGACCTGAAGGTCATCCACGTCGACGCGGACTCTTCCGAGATCGGGCACAACCGGGCGGCGGATCTTGGGATTGTGGCGGACGCGAAGGCGGCGCTGAGCGCGTTGACCGCTGAGGCGGCCCGCGCCGGCCTTACGGCACCGTAAG
>CAYPAZ010000333.1:1526-2673 GCA_964408835.1 uncultured Anaerolineaceae bacterium | reverse complement strand
CAGGCGAGCGCCCCGAGACACCCGCGAACGAGCAGCCCCGGCCCGAGGGAGGTGGCGGGGCGCGCCGGAGGCGGGGCCGGAGGGGTGGCCGGGGCAGGGGGCAGGGACCGTCCCCGGATTAGTCGATCACGGCGACGGCTTCGATTTCGATCAGCAGCCCTTCGAACGCGAGCGCCTGCACGCCGATGAGCGTGCTCGCGGGTGGGTCGCCGCCACTGAAGTACTCCGCGCGGGCTTCCCGCAGCCCGGGGAGCAGGGCCGGGCTGTAGTTCACGATGTAGGTGTTCATCTTCACGATGTCGGAGAGGGAGGCTCCCGCGGCTTCGAGGGCGTCCTTGAGGTTGGCGAGCGCCTGGCGGGCCTGGGCCGTGAAATCGCCTTCGCCGACAAGGTTGCCCTCGCGGTCGAAGGCGATCTGGCCGGAGACGTAGACGGTGGTGCCCCCGGTGGCGGTGACGGCGTGGGTGTAGCCCCGGGCGGGGTGGACGGATTCGGGAGTGATGTGGCGGATCTGCTTTGGCATGGCAGTGAGTGTACCCGGGCTGTGGTCGCGAGGGTCTGGAGTGGCCCCTTGATGTGGCCCGGTCGTGGCACTGGCGCGGCGCGAGGGGCGGGCGCACGCTGGATCCAGCTCAGTCGGGAGGCTGGCGATGCTGGACCTGGTGGGAATTGGCTTCGTGGTGGTAGGCGGGGCGCTAGCGTTGAGGGCCGCGGTGCTCTGGTGGAGGCGGCGCACGCCGGACGGCAACCTGCTCTGGATGCGGACCTTCAGGGCGGTGGTTTTCGGCCTCTCAGCGGTGATGGTGGGGGTGGGTCTGTGGGGTGGGTGGCCGGTGCTGATCGCGCTCGGGCTGGTCATCGGGTTCGAGGAGACCATCGAGACGAGCATCGCGATCTGGGCACTCAAGCAGGAGAAGGAATTGGAAGCGCGATATCCCTTGACGGGGTGAGCTGCGTTGGAGCATTCTCCGCGCCAACCGAAAGGGGAGGGCTTACCAGTGCTGCAAAGGGTGATGCGCGAGGGAAACAGAGAAGAGGGACACGTCCGTGCGGGGCTTGCGGGGCTGGTGGCGGCAGCCGGCGCGATCGTGCTCGCTGTGGGCGCGGCGAACGATAGCGGCGTGACCGCCGTGACGGGCGGCATCGT
>CAYPAZ010000333.1:0-1426 GCA_964408835.1 uncultured Anaerolineaceae bacterium | reverse complement strand
CTGCGGAAGTCGCCGTACGCGAACGAGCCGTAGGGCGCCGTGGGCCGCCGGCGGGCGGCTACGTGGTTCCGCGGTTTAGCCGGTAGTCCAGCTCCCACAGGGCGTTGCGGTTGGAGTCCCAGCGAAGGATGGCGTCGGCCGCCACGTAGTCGAGCCAGCGATAGTCTCTGTGCTCGTGCGAGAGCTGGAACTCCGTACCATCGAATTCGATGCCGAAGGCGTGCTCGGGGATAACGAGCACGTCAGGGCCCCACAGGAACCCGCGCACGTAGGGGGCCGGGAGCGTGGTCATGGAGTCGAGCGGGACCAGTGGGGCTTCGCGTGAGATGCCGGCCTCTTCCCAGGCCTCACGGCTTGCTGCCTCGGCGGGCGCCTCGCCCTCCTCGCCGCCGCCGGCGATGCCCTGCCACACCTCTTCGGGAAAGTCGGCGCGGCGGAACACGGCGTAGCGGAGCCCCTCGGCTGTGCGGTGGAACGGGAACACGAGGACCTGGAACGGGGCTTTCATATGGCCTGGTCGCTTTCTCTCGCCTGGTCAGAGGAGAGGGTGGGTGTGTTCGAGTCCGAGTCGGACCTTGCCCCAGGTCTCGGCTTCGAAGTCCCAGTGGAACTGTGGCTGGGAGATGACGGCGTGGGCATCGCGCCACCGCCGTTGGAGCTCGCTCGATACGAGCAGCGCGTGCGCCCCGGACACAAGGTAGAGGCGGTCGATGGAGCGGTAGGCAAGCTGGCCGGCGAAGGCGGTATCCCTGCGCATCCGGGCGCGGAGGGGGAGGGCGATTTCGCCCGTGGCGGCCGTCTCGTCGAGCGTGTCGTAGCAGCGTTCGAGGAGCATCCCGGCGAGGTCAAGTTCGACTGCCGATTCCCCGAGCCGCTGCTGTGTCCCGAGATGTTCCGACTGGCGGGAGCGGGCGTAGGGGATGGTGCGGTTGGCCGATGCCTCCACAAACGCATCGATGAACCCGATGGCGTTCCCGACGGCGACGGGGGCGAAGATGCTCGATGTCGCCTGGAGCATGAGGCGGTGGTTCGCCATGGGGCCGGTATCGAACGGCGGGGATGCGCGGCCGAGGAAGTAGGCGCCGGCGGGCATCGAACGGTGGGCCGGCACGAACACGTCGTGGGCGACCGTGTCGGTACTGCCGGTCCCGCTGAGCCCGGTGGAATGCCAGGTGTCGGTGATTTCGAGTTCGGCCGTGGGCACGAGGATGTAATGGGAGCTGCCATCGGGCTCGCTGACCCCGGCCGACATCCAGGAGGTGGCGTGGACTCCGCTGGCGAAGGGCCAGCGGCCGCTCACCCGCCAACCCCCCTCGACCGGTTCGGCGCGCGCGCTTGAGGAGCCTGTTGTGGCGATGAAGACATCGTGGCCCTGAGCGAAGACTTCCTGCGGTGCCTGGAGGGAGTGGCGGGAGACGGCCCAGGC
>CAYPAZ010000332.1:0-2727 GCA_964408835.1 uncultured Anaerolineaceae bacterium | reverse complement strand
GCTCCCCCTCACCATCGTCGAGGACCGCTACGAAGCGCTCGGTCCGCTCGCCGGACTCGTGTCCGGCTTCCCGGCCGTCCCGACGCCGCTGTGCTTCGCCGTTGCCTGCGATGCCCCCCTCGTCCAGCCCGCCCTTGTCGAGGCCCTCGTCGCCCGCGCCCCCGGCCACGATATCGTCGCCCCCATCGTCGAACGCCGCATGCAACCCCTCCTCGCCGTTTACCGCCCTCAGACCTGCCTCCCCGTGTTTCAGGACTTCGTCGAACGCGGGGATCTCAAGATCACCGCCGCCTTCGGCCCCCTCCGCCTCCATACCCTCACCGAGGACGACGTTCGCCAGTCCGACCCCGAACTCCTCAGCTTCCGCAACGCCAACCACCCCCAGGACGCCGCCGCCCTCGCCCCCCTCCTCGAGGCACGCCCGTGATCTCGGCTCCGTCCCCTCGTCTGATCGCAGTTGCCCGGCCCGCCACGCCCCGCCGCGGCCTTCTCCCTTCTCCCTTCTCCCTTCTCCCTCTCCCTTCTCCCTTCCCCCTTCTCCCTTCCCCCTCGGTTGACACCCCTACCCCGCATCCTATGATGACCGGGAGGCTCCTCACGGCTTTGGCAGGGGGATCCCCGGCAGATTGAACGAACAATCCCGTTTCGGACGCCGGTAGCGCTGGAGCGGCAGGAGGATGGGCTAGCGTGGCGACACTCGAACGACCCCGGACCGTGGGTGAACTCAAAGCATCCGGCTATCAGGTTCTTCCCGTACGCGAAGAAATGCGCAAGAACCTCATCCAAAAACTCCGCAGCGGCGAAGAGCTCTTCCCCGGTATCTACGGCTACGAAGACACCGTCATCCCCCAGGTGGTCAACGCCATCCTCGCCGGCCAGGACATCGTCTTCCTCGGCGAACGCGGCCAGGCCAAGTCTCGACTCATTCGTAGTCTGACCGGCCTCCTCGATGAGGCCGCTCCCGTCCTTGCCGGGTGCGAAATCCCCGAAAATCCCTTCGATCCCATTACCCGCCACGGTCGCGACCTCATCGAGGCCAAAGGCGACGACGCCGAGATCATCTGGCTCGACCGCGATGAGCGGTACGGCGAAAAACTCGCCACGCCCGACATCACCATTGCCGACCTCATCGGCGAAGTCGACCCGATCAAGGTCGCCGAAGGCAAGTACCTCTCCGACGAGCTCACCATCCACTACGGCCTCGTCCCCCGCACCAACCGCGGCATCTTCTGCATCAACGAGCTCCCCGACCTTGCCGAGCGCATCCAGGTGGGACTCCTCAACATCATGGAGGAGCGGGATGTCCAGATCCGCGGGTATCGCATTCGCCTCCCGCTCGATGTCTTCATCGTCGCCAGTGCCAACCCCGAGGACTACACAAACCGCGGCCGCATCATCACCCCCCTCAAGGACCGCTACGGCGCTCAGGTCCGCCCCCACTCCCCCCTCAAGATCGAGCACGAGATCGATATCGTTCACTCCGAGCATCACCCTGTGCCTGCGGATTTCACCGTCGACGTCCCCGTCTACATGACCGAGATCATCGCCGAAGTCACCCGTCTCGCCCGGCGCAGCCCCGATGTGAACCAGCGCTCTGGCGTCAGCGTCCGCGCCTCCATCGCCAACTACGAAAGCATGCTGGCCAACGCCCTCCGGCGCTGCATCGTCACCGCCGAAGAGGTCGTCGTGCCCCGCGTCTCTGACCTCCCCTATATTGTGCCCACCTTCCAGGGCAAGGTGGAGTTCGAGACCGTGGAAGATGGCCGCGAAGAACAGATCATCGAGAAGCTCATCCAGGGCGCCGTTGTCACCGTCTTCAACCGCCACTACAACGTCGGTGAACTCGAACCCATCGTGAACCGCTTCAAGGCCGGCATCTCGGTCGAAGTCGGTGAGACCGTGCCCAGCGCCGAGTACACCCAGCTCGTCCGCCAGGTCGAGGGCCTCTCCGAAGCTATACACAAGGTCGCACCCACTGGAGGCGCCCCGGAAGTCGCCGCCGCGGTCGAATTCCTTCTTGAAGGCCTCCACCTCAACAAACGCCTGAATAAGGACAGGGTCGGCGGCCGCATCCAGTATCGAGGATGAGTTTCCGGCTCGAACCGCTCCCACTCAGTGGCCCCATGTTCGATGGGGCCATTGCTGTCTACGGCGACGCCTTCGCTCGACCGCCGTATAGCGACCCCGACCGCGGTCGCGAGGTTCGCGCCCGCCTCCGGGATACCCACAGCAAGCGCCCGGGGTTCCGCGGCTTCATCGCCGTCGACGATTCTGGCAAAGTGATCGCCCTCTGCTATGGCTACCACGGGGCTGCCGGCCAATGGTGGCACGACACCGTTAGCTCCTACCTCGACTCTGGAAGTGTCGCCCGCTGGCTCGCCGATTCCTACGAACTCGTCGAAGTCGCCGTCCATCCCGGCCACCAGGGCCGCGGTGTCGGCGCGGCCATCATCCAGGAACTCCTCCGCGGCCGCCCCGAGTCCACCTCCGTCCTCAGCACCCGTACCGATAGCGACGCCCACCACCTCTATCGTCGCCTCGGCTACGAAGTCGTCACTACGATGGCCTTCGTCCCCGGCGGGCCTCCCTTCCACGTCATGGGCACCAGCCTCCCTCTCCGTTCCTCCGCCACCTCAACACCTCAGACCACTCGTTAGCCACTCTCCTGTGACGAGTTCGTGAGACTCCGGGGGCCATATGTCGCGCACGGCCCCCCGTTCTCGCGAC
>CAYPAZ010000331.1:0-2728 GCA_964408835.1 uncultured Anaerolineaceae bacterium | reverse complement strand
GGGCGGCACCGCGATCGTCACGCTGTTCCCCAGCACGGCGCCCCAGGACGGCGCGACCACCGGCACGGTCCACCACCTGAGGGATGTGACAATCCCGGCTGTCCTGGGGGCCGCCACCGGCACCAATGTCTACGTTGCCGGTATGACCGCCTCGCAGATCGACATCGGCGACCGCATCAGCGCGCGCCTGCCGTATCTCCTTGGTGCAGTGATCGGCCTGAGTTGCATCTTGCTCATGGCGGTCTTCCGGTCAGTGGTCGTCGCCCTCAAGGCCGCTGCGATGAACCTCATCAGCATCGGCGCGGCCTATGGCGTACTCGTCGCCGTCTTCCAGTGGGGTTGGTTCGCCGGGCTGATCGGCGTGGAGACCGGACCAATCGAAGTATTCCTGCCGATGTTTCTGTTCACTATCCTGTTCGGACTCTCGATGGACTACGAAGTCTTCCTCGTCAGCCGTATCCGCGAAGAGTGGCTCAAGACGAAGGACAACAGTGTCGCGGTAAGCAACGGCCTCGCCGCCACGGCCCGCGTCATCACTGCAGCGGCCGCGATCATGGTAACGGTCTTCATGGCGTTCGTCCTGGGCGATGAACGTGTCATCAAGCAGTTCGGTCTCGGCCTCGCCACCGCCATCTTCATCGATGCCACCATCGTCCGAATGGTCCTCGTGCCGTCCACCATGGGCCTGCTCGGTCGTGCCAACTGGTGGCTCCCCGGCTGGCTCGACCGCATCCTCCCGGACCTCAATCTCGAGGGCGCCCGTGGCGACCCCGAGCCTGTCCCCGCCGGCGGCGGCGACTAACCGCTCCCCTCCCTCCCGCTCCACCTGCTACAATCCTGCTGTCCGGGTGACTGGCGAACGCGGAGAACCGCGGGGAAGCCCGGATAGCCATCACAGGGTCGCTCGCCTGGGCCGAGGTCTCGCCTGTCCTCCCTGAGGACGCCGGGGCCTTTGTTGTTTCCGCCCTCCCTCCCAACGCGGGAGGGACCAGGACCACAAGGAGGTAGGCCCATGCCCCGCGCCCTTCTCGGCGTCTACGACAAGACCGGTATCGAAGACTTCGCCCGCGGCCTCGCCGCGCTCGGCTGGGAGCTCTGCTCCACCGGCGGTACGTTCAACGCCATCCACGCTGCGGGAGTGCCCGTCCGGAAGGTCGAAGACATCACCGGCTTCCCCGAGATGCTCGATGGCCGCGTCAAGACCCTGCACCCGGCCGTCCACGGCGGCATCCTCGCCCGGCGCGAACTTCCCGCCCACATGGAAGCAATCGCCGCCCACGGCATCGGCCCCATCGATCTCGTCGCTTGCAACCTCTACCCGTTCGTCGCCACTGTCACCCGCGAGGGGGTCAGCTTCGAGGAGGGCGTCGAGAACATCGATATCGGCGGGCCGACCATGCTCCGGGCCGCGGCCAAGAACCACCCCCATGTCGTAGTCCTCACGGACCCATCCGATTACGCCCCCACCCTCGAAGCACTCGGCACCGGCGGCGTCAGTCCGGAAACGCGCCGCCGGCTCGCCTGGAAGGCTTACGCCCATACCGCAGCCTATGACTCCGCTGTCTCCGAGTGGCTCTGGAGCCAGGTGGGCGGTGACGAACCTGCCCCCACAGTCACCGTCCCGCTCGAACTTGCCCAGGGCCTCCGCTACGGCGAGAACCCCCACCAGTCCGCCGCCTTCTACCTCGACCGCTCCCTGGCCGAGACTGGCCTCGGTGGCATCGCAACCGCAGTCCAGCACCATGGCAAAGAGATGTCTTACAACAACTATCTCGATGCCGATGCCGCCTGGAACTGCGTCAACGACTTTCCCGGCCCCACGTGCGTCGTCGTGAAGCACACGAACCCGTGCGGGGTGGCAACACGCGGGGACATCCTCGAGGCTTACCGCCTCGCCGTCCACGCTGACCCCGTCAGCGCGTTCGGTGGAATCGTCGCAGTCAACGTGCCCGTCGATGAGACGCTCGCCCGCGAGCTGCGCGAGTTCCGCAGTCCAACCGATGGCGAGACGCGCATGTTCTACGAGATCGTTATCGCGCCCTCCTACACCCCCGAAGGACTTAAGGTCCTCAAGGGCAAGTCGAAGGACCTTCGCATTCTCGAAGCGCAGCCCCGCAAGCGTGGCGGTCGCGCGCTCCGCCAGGTCGGCGGTGGCTGGTTGCTCCAGGGCGCCGATGACCTCGGCCCTGAGGACATCGAGATGAAGGTGGTCACCGAAAAGCAGCCCAACGCCGAGGAGATGGCCGACCTCGCCTTCGCCTGGCGCTGCGTCAAGCACGTCAAGTCCAACGCCATCGTCATCGCCAAAGACGGCCGCATGCTCGGCATGGGCTCGGGCCAGCCCAACCGCGTCAAGTCAGTCGAAATCGCCATGGAGAAAGCCGGCGAAGAGGTCCGGGGCGCGGCCCTCGCCAGCGACGCGTTCTTCCCCTTCGCCTGGAACGACAGCATCGAGAAAGCCTGCCAGGCCGGCATAGCCACCATCGCCCACCCCGGCGGTTCGATGCGCGACCAGGACGGCATCGACTGCTGCAACCAGTACGGCGCCGCCATGGTCCTCACGGCCACCCGCCACTTCCGGCACTGAGCGCCGCAGCGGAACCTTTCGAGTCCCGCCGGCGTTAGTATGTCCGGAGAGGGACCTGCCATGCCGGATGACGACCTGGACCCCGGCCACGCCGAGCTGACTCCCGCAGAGCAGCAAGCCATCAGGCTGCTGGCGAGCGGG
>CAYPAZ010000330.1:0-2730 GCA_964408835.1 uncultured Anaerolineaceae bacterium | reverse complement strand
CCAGGAGCGCCAACCGCACCGCCCATAGCGCCGATCCCTCGGCAAGCGAGAGCTCCAGTATCTGCAGCCGTCCGGTGAACGCCACGAGCGAGTAGCCCGAAAACTCGACCGCGCCGAGTGGCCCCGGGCCATGGCCCCAGGGGAGGAAGAACGCGCACAGCGTGAGCGGTCCAACGGTTAGCCTCAGGCAGGTGCGGATGCGGCTACTCGACAATGGTCACAACCCCCGATGAACTCACCACGCCGCGCTGGTCGACCATGTTGAAGATAGCACCCTGGAGGACCCGATCCGCCCGGCCAAGTGCCCCGCCCGGCACTTCCGCCTCGTCGAGGCGCATGAGCGCCCGCAGATTCAGGAACACGAACGTACCGAGCCCACCCGGCAGGCTATCGACTGTGTTCTGGTAGGTATTGAGCTGGCCGAGCGGTGTCTCGCGCCCACGCAGGATGGTCTCAACTGCGCCGAAAGTCCCGAATAGCGCGTAACCGTCGGTGGTTGCGAACGCGAGCCGGTCGCCGTCGGAGCTGAAGGCGGTGACCGTGACGCCGTTCACCCGGACCGTCTCTAAGTCGCTAGCGTCGTCGTCCGAATCCAGCAGGCGCTGAAACACGCTCTCGGCCGCTTCAGTGTCCCCGACTTCTGCCAGCACGACCACTTCAGCATCGGTTGTCCGGGCGCCCGGGAACCAGGCCGCCACCGCGAGTTCGCCGGTGAGCAGGTCGATCATCTCCTGGAGGCTTTCCAGCCCCACCTCCTGGCCCGCGGCCACGAGCGCCTCATCAAGGTTGCGATAGGTGCCCTCATCCCGGATGGCGTCGTCGATGGCCGCCCCCGCGTCTTCAACGATGGCAGTCCAGACCTGGGCGAGGTTCGTGGTCGAGAAGTAGATCGAGGTATCGGCTGGCACCAGCGAAACGAACCGGGACGTCCGCTCCCGCAGCATCTCTGCGAGCACTCCGCCCCCGCTCACGGAGGCCGCCTGGTAGTGGAATCCGTCGCCCTTCGCGCCCACGACCTGCGCCACAGGCTCGAAGAGCAAATCGCCAAGGCCGGCTTCGTCCAGCGCCTCTCGTAGGGCGGAGTCCCCGTACAGCTCGCCGTACACGGACCCGCCGTTGACGTACGCGAACATCAGGAAGTTCTTCGTCAGCTCGTCTCGCAGTGCCTGGAACCCGGAGGCCCCTGCCAGTGACGGTCGGTCCCCGTTGTTGACATCGATGACCGCTTCCATTCCCTCCCGGTCCCATGTCAGTACCAGGTGCTCTCCGATGACCGCCAGGAACAGGGTCTCATCCCCCGCCGCCAGGTAGTCAACGCCGGAGTACCGGTGGTCGTCGAACGGGCCGCCGTGAAACTCGAGCACCACCTCGCGGGCTTTGCTCGCATCCTTGCACCTGATGATCACGGCCCCGCTGATGTTCATGGTGAAGAAGTCGAGCGAGCTGACGAACACCGCTGCGTTCCCCCCGAGGAACGGGACGACCTCACGCTCCCAGTCGACTCCACCTGCACCCTCGGCTGCGTCCTGCAGTTGGCCGAGTGGGTCGTCCTCTCCCAGCCGCTCGATGAGCTTGAACGCGGCGATCCACTGGTCCGACGCCAGGTCTGTATTCAGCGCGTAGTAGGCGGCGGCGTCCGCCGGCACCAGCCCCGCCGTGGTCAGGTTTACCTCGCTCGCTCGCCCCGAGGCGAACAGGACCACTGCGGCCACCACGCCGCCGACGAGCGCGAGACCGATCGTGGTCCAGGTGGCGGGCCCACCCCACTTCGAGGTCGGAAGGATCGTCATGTTGGTTACTCCATCGCGCTCGTGGGCGCCGCTTCTCAGGTAAGTTCGACAGTTGTGAGACTGGGCTAAGGGTCAGTTCCGGCCACGGTCAACCACGCGGCGCCCAGCGGCGCGACGCTGAGTACGCCTCCGTCATCGATTATCGCACTCGAGGGCCCAGTTCCGAGCAGAATCTTCCGGTAGCCCCTGGGGAGCGGGACTTCCACACCCCCGGAGGTCGTGTTGACGACCACCGCCACCGGGCGCGCGGCGGGCGCGAACCGCTCGAATATCAGGACACCGCGCTCAGACTGAAGGTTGGTCGTCGAACCCCGGAGTAGCGAGGGCTCTCCGTGGCGCACTCGAAGCGCCGCCCGGTAGAGGTTCAGCATCGACTCACGGTCCTCCTGCTGCGAGGCGACATCAAGCTCTTCGGCGCCGAAGGGCAGCCACGGAGTACCAGTGGTGAAGCCTCGCCCTGCGAGTCCGCGATCCCATGGCATCGGCGTTCGCGAGGGGTCACGGCCCACCGACCGGAAGCGGGCCGGGTCCTGCTCCAGCTCAGGCGGCACCTGGACATCCTCCATCCCGATCTCCTCGCCCTGGTAGAGGAACGGGGTTCCCTCGATGGAAAGGAGGAGGAGCGCCGCGGCCCGGGCACGCAGCGCCCCTCTCCCGTCCTGGTTGTTTCGGCTCACGAAGCGTGGGCGGTCGTGGTTGTTCAGCGCGAAGCAGGGCTGCGCGCCCGGTGGGAGCGATGCCGTGCTGGCTTGCAACACCTGCCTGATCTCATCTGCTTCCCAGGGCATGAACCGCAGGATGTAGCGGTCGCAGATCAATTGGAAGTTGAAGGCGAGGTGGACCCCGTCCAGGGACGCGCCACCGTAGTACGCCGCGATCTCCCCCGGCTCGCCGAACACCTCCGCGACGCACATGCTCCCCGGGAACTCGTCGAACACCC
>CAYPAZ010000329.1:0-2776 GCA_964408835.1 uncultured Anaerolineaceae bacterium | reverse complement strand
AGCAATGCCCGTTGCAGGTCCGCGTTCGCCCCCCGCCCGCGCAGGCTGATCCCACCCCTGGCGTTCACTACCCTCCACCACGGCACATCTGTGTCCGCCGGCAGGTTGTGCAGCGCGTAACCCGTCGCCCGCGCGGCCATCGGGGCGCCCAGCATCAGTGCCACCTGCCCGTACGTGACGACATAACCGCGCGGCACCTCCCTCACTTTGTCCCACACCCGCAGGTAGTAGCTCGGATGCCCTCCCTCGCGCTCCCCACGCTTCGCCGCCATACCGGTAGTATCTACTGGCTTTGGAGGGACAGCTATCGCCCGGGGCTCTTTCGCGCTTCCGCGTCATCAACGCCGGCCAGATCCTCGCGGCTCCCTTCTGCGCCACCCTCTTTGCCGAATTCGGGTCCGAAGTCATCAAGGTCGAACAGCCCGGCCGTGGTGAGGCCAACCGTGGCAGCGTCTCCTTCGAGCAGGACAACCGCGGCCAGAAGTCCGTCACCATCGACCTCCACAAGCCGGAAGGCCAGGACCTCTTCCGCCGACTCTGCGATACGGCTGATGTCCTCATCGAGAACTTCCGCCCCGGGACCCTCGAACGCTGGGACATCGCCCCCGAACGCCTCCGCCAGAGCAACCCCGGCCTCGTCGCCGTCCGCATCAGCGGCTACGGACAGACCGGCCCCTACCGCGACCGTGCCTCGTTCGACCGCGTCGCCCTCGGCTTCTCTGGCATCACCTACGTCACCGGCTACCCCGACCGTCCCCCCGTGCGCCCCGGCTACTTCGTCGCCGATTACGGCGCCGGCGTCTTCGCCGCTTTCGGTGCTCTCGCCGCACTTCATGCCCGCGAGTCCACCGGCGTCGGCCAGGATGTCGATGTCGCCCTCTACGAGGCCGCCTGGCGCATGAGTGGCACTCACGCCGCCAACTACGGCCTCAGCGGCGCCCAGCGCGAACGCTCAGCCAACTACTTTCCTGGCGTCGTCCCCGCTGAGCAGTTCGAAACCGCCGACGGCCACTTCGTCATCATCAACGCCACGACCCAGCGCGTCTTCGAACGCCTTTGCGAGGCCATGGACCGGCCAGAACTCCCCCACGACCCTCGCTTCACCCCCCGCCCGAACCTCCTCGCGAACTACGCCACAATCCACGACATCGTCGCCGAGTGGGTCCGCCCGCTAACCCTCGAAGCCGTCCTCGCCTGCCTCGCCGAATTCGGCGTCCCCGCCACCAAGGTCTACGGCACCGCCGATATCGTCGCCGACCCCCACTACGCCGCCCGCGACCAGGTCGTCACGGTCGAGAGCGCGAGCCACGGCCCCCTCCTCCAGCCCGGCGTCGTCCCCCGCCTCACCACCACCCCCGGCCAGGTCCCCGCCCGCGCCCCCCTCCTCGGCGAGCACAACGAAGAAGTCTTCCTCAACCTCCTCGGCGTCTCCACATCCGAGTACGCCACCCTTCGTGCCAGCTCGGTTGTGTGAGCCGCTGACGAACAGCGGGGAATCTTGGAGCCACCCCTAGGGAACAGACGCCACCGCGCCCTGCTATCTTTTCGTCCTGACGCACTCACGGATGAGGGGAGCATTGGTCCCCTCAGGGGCAGCGACGGGTTGCCGACGGGCCGGAGGCGAGCGTAGGTTACGCGCTGCAAAGGGAGCCTCCGAATTGGCGATACCCAGCTACAAGGACATCGATCTCGCCCTCCTTCTCGAGTTAGTCCGCGCGGGGCGCGCCGTCCGCCCTTCCGAGACATACCACGCGGTGGCGAGGCACTTTCCTGAGCTGTCAGAGGCCGACTTGGCTCAGACTCGAAAGGACGGCCGGACGAAGGCGTTTCAGAACGCTGTTCATTGGGCCCGAGACCATCTGCGAGTTCGCAGCCTCTTGGTCGACGAGCGAGCCGGTTTGTGGCAGGTGAACGACGGCGCAAGCTCCGCACTTAAGGAGGACCTTCTCGTCCGTGGGGTGGCTCGGGAGATGGTTCAGGGGTTTCTGGCCTCAACGAAGACGTTGGATGAGCTCCTGGGCCCGGAGTGGGCCAAGCCGGTCAGGTCACGGAAGGAAACGGCCCGAGCGCCTGACCGCCCGACTGCACCGGTAACAGCACCGGCCGAACAACCGCCAACAAGTCGAGAGTCGGTTCCGGACCGGGTTGAGCCTGCCCCCGGTGACCTCAGGCAGGCAATCACGGCACGGCTTCATGCGATGGATGGCTACGAGTTCGAGCAATTCGTGGCCCGCGTCCTCGATGGAGCCGGACTCAGGAACTCTCAAGTGGTAGGGCGTTCGGGGGACGAAGGGGTCGACATCCTCGCGGAGCTCTACAGTCCCCTCGTCGTCGCCTCGGTTGCTGTCCAGGTGAAGCGGCACAGCAGCAACGTGGGTCCGAAGGACATCAGCTACCTTCGGGATCGCTGGGCCCGCCGGGCGGACAAGCTGCTCTTCGTGACGACTTCGGATTACACCCCGGGCGCACGGGAAGTTGCTGACGAATCGGACAAGAAGGTGGTGCTAGTGAACGGGAGCCAGCTGGTTGATCTGATGTTCGAACATAGTCTCGGAGTGAAGCAGCTCCCGATGATTTCGTTCGAGTTGGACGAGGACTTCTTCACAGGCTAGCGGGCTGAGGTAGCCTCGGCCTCACCAGATGCGAATACGCCCGCCCTCTCGCCCATCCGTTAACCCTCAGGGCAGCGCCACCACTGCCACGTTCGAGTAATCCGAATAGACCGCCCAGATGCTCGCCCGCACCCGGTAGTGGTACGTCGTCCCCGGGGCGAGGT
>CAYPAZ010000328.1:0-2779 GCA_964408835.1 uncultured Anaerolineaceae bacterium | reverse complement strand
TCACACGCCCCCTCCGCCCACGCAGTGGGAAGACATCCTCTGGATCTGGTACGGAGGGATCGACCCTATCCTCGCAGAGTACAGCGACACCCATCAGGACTTCCTCAACGGATTCATCTCGTCCGGCACGGCGGCGAACCGGATGTCGAACGTCATGGCAGCGGCGGAGGCGTACAGCCAGTTCGTGGCCCAGCAAGCCATGCCCGGAGCACCGCCCGTCTGCACCCAAGCCCGAGACATGATCGCGTTGAGTGCTGACTGGCTCTATCTCATGGCTGGGTGGAGCTACCTGATCTACCTGCAGTGGCCATTCGGCGACTATTTCGACGAGCTCCAGGAGGCCACCGACTACTTCTTCCTAACCAGATTCCTGTCGATAGACCTGATCTCCCAGTGCGCCGCGGTGACGTAGGGCGAGCGTCAGTCCCAGTCGTCGCCGAGGTCGTCGGCGCCGTGGGAGTGGCCGTGGTCGCCGCCGTGGGAGTGGCCGTGGTCGCCGCCGCCCATGCCGGGCATATCGCCGCCATCTTCCCAGGGGGCGGGCCCATCGCCGAGCGAGGAATCGGCGACGCCGACGATGGCGAAGCTGCCGATGACCTTCTTCGCCTTCTTTTTGCAGTTGGGGCAGGGGACGAGCTGGAGGACTTCAGACATGGGCATGCGCTTTTCGAAGCGGTTGCCGCAGGAGCCGCAGAGATATTCGTAGAGTGCCATGAGGGAATCCTAGCGCGTCGGGGGCGGTTGGGGGAGAGCGGAGCGACCGTGGGGATCTGGTCGACCGCAACTCGCGGTCGTGGGTGCTGTTGCGAGAGTGCGCCGATCCTCGGAGCCGACAGCAGGCGCCCCGGAAGTGCCCACGGGAAAGTTAGCGGGCGCCGCGGCGCCAGACAGCACCAGCGAGGATCGCGGCTGCGATGAAGACTCCGCTGCCGAGGGCGACGGCGGGCCACCATGAGGTATTGGATGTGGGCGACGAGACGGCGGCAGGCGAAGGTTGCCCTGGGCCGGCGTGATCCGTGCCCAGCCCGGCGGGGCTTTGCAGGTCTTGCGGCTCCGGGGACTCGGCGCCCGTCATGGCTGAACCCCCGCTGTCTGGGCCCGGGTAGGCTGGCCTGAATCCGGATACCAGACCGTGAACAGCGATCTCCTGATTGAGAAGGAGGAACTCCTCGGCGCCGACTCGGAAGGTGACAGCTGCACCCTCGGCGAGGCATGGTGCCGGTTGGCCCGGCAAGCCAACCCAGACCACGGCATCCCCCCCGGCGGTGACTTCGCCGGCCGCGACATCGGCACGGTCACACATTACGTCACCGACCCAGGCCGACAAGTGGCCGAAGAGCTCCTCCGGGGCCACAGGCGGCCGGTCGGGCGTTAGCTGGAGCGACTGGATGTGCTCTGAGGGGACGACGAAGGCGGCAGCCTGCCCGGCGGCGGCGGGCTGCGGGATTCCGGCCTGCGCCAAGTCTTCGCTGGTAGTCCGGAAGGCAAGACGAAGCTCCCCGAACACGAGCCTGTCTCCGGTGCTCTGGAGGCAGCCGCCTTCGAGGGTCATCGCGCCGTTCCACTCGCCGGCAAAGTGCGGGTCGATGGAGAGTTCAGCCTCGACCCGCCCATCGCTGCCGACAGACACCGTGGCAGCGCCCAGGACATGGCCTTCCACACCCTTCCGCCAACGGTCGGCGAGTCGCGCGGCGAGTTGGAATTCACCCTGGCAGTCCTGGAGCCCATCGCCGAGGACAGTCAGACGATCCGTTTCGCCGACAATGATCGTTGTGGGCTCGACCGAAAAGCGACCGGCTCCCGGCAGAGCCCCGACTTCCTGCGCGGCGGCGCCGGGCATCATGGTGAAGCCTGCGATAACCAAAACCCAGGCGCCGGCGGCCGTCCGCGCGAGCGCGAGGGAGCTACTACCAACCACTGCGAATAGCCGCATAAAGCGCCTCATTGTACGTAGCAGAGTAGTTGTTCGGGAACTGTGGGCAGGCGGGCGTCTGCCGGTCGTTGTTCCTCATGAGCGGAAACCGGTAGCCCCACTCATCCCAACAGCTCTGTGTGGGGGCATCCCACAGCCCTATGGCCGCAGCGTAGCAGAACCCGGGGGGGGCAATACCTCTAATAGACGCTGGCCACAGGCTCAACAGGACGGCAAGCCCCCCAGCGGCCTCACGCGGGAACTGGCGCTAGACGTGTTCTTTGACCCTGTGGGCAAGGGCGTTGGTGAAGCCGACGGTGGCGGCGATGTCGTCGATGGGGGCTTCGCGGATGGCCTTCACGCTGCCGAACTTGCGGAGGAGGGCTTTCTTGCGGCGAGGGCCGATGCCGGGGATGGAATCGAGGACGGATTGGGTGGCGGCTTTGGCACGGACGTTGCGGTGGTAGGTGATGGCGAAACGATGGGCCTCATCGCGAAGGCGCTGTACGAGGAAGAGGGCTTCGGAGCCGCGGGGGAGGACGATGGGTTCGTCCTCGTCGGGGACGAAAATCTCCTCAAAGCGTTTGGCGAGGCCAACAGTGGGGATGTGGTGGACACCGAGCTCGCGCATGACCTGGACGGCGGCGCTGAGCTGACCCTTGCCCCCATCGACGATGACGAGGTCGGGGAGGGCCCACTCAGGGGATTCGCGATTCTCGATTTGCGATTTTCGATTCCCATCCACCCCCGTGGGGGATTCGCTACTTCCGACTCCAGATTCGCGAGTCCCCTCTGCGGCGGTGAGGGCAGCGCGCTTGAAGCGGCGGCCGAGGACTTCTCGCATGGTGGCGAAGTCATCGGCGCCGG
>CAYPAZ010000327.1:0-2799 GCA_964408835.1 uncultured Anaerolineaceae bacterium | reverse complement strand
CCGGACCAGATGCAGCGAAGCACGTATGTGACCTTCAGCCACGCCCTGCTCCTGGAAGAAGGTCACATACGTGCTTCGCTGCATCTGGTCCGGGTCCTCCCGGATCGCCCTTCCGAACGCCGCCACGTGCGGCACCGAAAGCGCCGTCCAGCTCCGCAGCCGCTCTGGCCAGAGCGCGACCACCGCCCAGCCCGCCCCCGCTCCCCAGTCGTGCCCCACCAGGTGGAACGTGTCGAACCCCACGGCATCGGCGAGCGCAACGACATCGCCCGCAGTGTCCTTGTAGCGGTAGTTCTCCTTCCCCTCCGGCCGTGCCCCCGGGCTGTAACCCCGCTGGTCCGGCGCCAGGCATCGGTATCCCCCCTCCGCCAGCCGCTCCATGAGCGGGATCCACATGTGGCTCGTCTCAGGGAACCCATGCAGTAGCACCACCGGCTCCCCGCCCTCCGGCCCCGCTTCGCGGCACCGGAACGTCATCCCGTTCGCCTGGATTTCGCGCTGCGTTACCGTCACTTCGCACCTCCCGCCACCGGGAACTTCGTGATGTGGCCGAGTACCTCGCCCATCACTTCGTCCGGCTTCTCCTGGATGAGCCAGTGCCCCGCATCCAGTTCCACGAACCGGTTGTAGCCCGTCATGAACTCGTTGTGGTGGAGCGTCGTCGAACGCCCCACCGCCTGGTCCTGGTTGCCCCACACCGTCAGCGTCGGCAGCGAGACCGTGAACTCGCCGCCGTCGTCCGCTAGCTCGCCCCCGCCGAATGCCGCCCGGTACCAGTTCAGCGCAGCCGTCATCGCTCCCGGCTGCGTGAACGTCTCCACATACTCCGCTCGCTCCTCCTCGTCGCTTGCGCTCCAGATCCCGCGCAACATCGCCCAGTCGTTCGCCTCGAACGCAGCCTCAGCCACGCCGGGCTCCTGGAAGAGGATGATGTACTGGCTCCGCTGCTGCTGGTCCGGGTCATCCCGGAACGCCCGCCCGTACGACCCCGGGTGCGGGATCGAGAGCGCGCTCCAGCTCGCCACCCGCTCCGGATACAGGTTCACCACCCTCCACCCCACTCCGGCGCCCCAGTCATGTCCCACCAGGTGGAACTTCCCGAACCCCACCGCGTCCGCCAGCGCCACCACGTCACCCGCCAGCGTCTCGGTCGCGTAGTTCTCCTTCCCCTCCGGGCGCGCCCCCGGCGAGTACCCTCGCTGGTCCGGCGCCAGGCAGCGATAGCCCTCCGCAGCCAATCTCTCCATCACCGGGATCCACATGTGGCTCGTCTCCGGGAACCCGTGCAACAGCACCACCGGCTCCCCGCTCTCCGGCCCCGCCTCCCGGCACCGGAACGCCATCCCGTTCGCCTCAATGTCTCGCTGCGTAATCGTCACACCTGTCCCCCTGTCGCAAGTAACCCGGCATCTTACCCGAACTCCCGCCAGGCGCTTCCGGGCGAAGGTCAGCTATAGCCGGTGGTACGCGAGCTCATCCGCCGGTACCGGGGCGCCGTCTTCTCCCTCCTCCCTTCTCCCTCCCCTTGACCTCCTTCCTCCCGCACCCTAGATTCTTAGCGCTAAGCTAAAGGCTGGCCCGGAGGGACCACCATGATCTTCCGCCCCCGCCGCATGAAGTTCGGCATCTTCCTCGCACCGTTCCACCGCGTCGGTGAGAATCCCACCCTCGCCCTCAAACGCGACCTCAAGCTCATCGAACACCTCGATGAACTCGGCTTCGAAGAAGCCTGGATTGGTGAACACCACTCCTTTGCCCGCGAGCTCATCGCTGACCCCTTCTCCTTCGCCGCCGCGGCCGCCCAGCGAACCCGGCGCATCCGCCTCGGCACCGGCGTCACCAGCCTCCCCTATCATCACCCCCTCCTCGTCGCCGACCACGCCGTCATGCTCGATCACCTCACCGAGGGGCGCTTCATGCTTGGCTGCGGTCCCGGCGCCCTCACCTCCGACGCCATGATGATGGGCATCGACCCCCTCCAGCAGCGCATCCGAATGAACGAAGCCCTCGAAGCCATCATGGCCCTCCTCCGTACCCGCGAGCCAGTGAACATGGAGACCGACTGGTTCACCCTCAAGGACGCCCGCCTTCAGCTCGCCAACTACACCTACCCCCACCTGCCCGTCGCCGTGGCCGCTTCCATCACCCCTTCCGGCCCCACCGCAGCCGGTAAGCACGGCCTCGGCCTCCTCTCCGTGGCCGGCGTCGATAGCGAAGCCCTCCCCCGCGTCTGGGGCTGGGCCGAAGAGTCCGCCGCCGAAGCCGGCCAGCAGGTCGACCGCTCCGAGTGGCGAGTCGTCACCGCCATCCACCTTGCCGACACCCGTGACCAGGCCTTCGCCGATGTTCGCGAGGGCTTCAAGCGCCAGGCCTACGTCGGCGACCGCAAGACTCCCGTCGGCCCCGCCGGCTCGCCCTTCGTCAGCGGCGCCGCCTCCGCGGAAGAAGCAGCCGAGAAGGGCTCCATGATCGTCGGCACCCCCGACGACGCCATCTCCGCCGTCGAAGAAATCGCCAGCCGCGCCGGCGGCATCGGCGGGATCCTCGGCCTTCACCACGAGTGGGCGAACACCCCCGCCACCTATCACTCCTACGAGCTCTGGGCGCGCTACGTCGCCCCCCACTTCCAGGGCCAGCTCGACACCATCGTCGCTAACCGCGACTTCATCGAGGCCCGCCAGATGCAGGTGTTCGGCGCGACCGGCGCCGCCTACGTCAAAGCCTTCCAGGATGCCGGCAAGGAGATGCCCCAGTCGCTCGTCCAGGCAATGGCCGCCGCCGCCCAGGCCCGCCAACAGG
>CAYPAZ010000326.1:0-2810 GCA_964408835.1 uncultured Anaerolineaceae bacterium | reverse complement strand
TCATAGCCGGGGAACAGATCATCCCGGCGAAGGCCTTCACGGTCACCGAACTCGCCGCGAACTCGCTCTCCTATGTCGTCCCGGAGGGCTACCGCGCCGTCGCCGTCAGCGTTGACCGCATCGTCTCGCCAGCCGGCCTCCTCCGCCCCGGGGATCGCGTCGATGTCATCGTCACGCTCGAAATCACCTACGAAGTGATCGAGAGCTCGCGCTCAATCACGGAACACCGCGCGCTGACGATCGCCCAGAATGTGGAAGTGCTGGCCATCGACGAAGCCCTCCAGATCCCAGCCACGGATGACGGTGGCCTGCCCGTGGACCAGCCCGGCGCCAATACTGGCGCCACCGTCGCCACGCTCGCCCTCACACCTCACGAGGCCCAGGTGGTCTTCTTCGCGGAGAACCGCGGTACCATCCGCCTCACCGTCCGTGCGCCCGGAGACGACGAAATCGTGGAGATCGACAACTCGACCGTCCTCACGCTCGTGGACCCCGAATTCGCCGAGCTGATGCTCGCGGCCCTCAGAGCACTCGCCGGGCAGGGGAACTAGGTGACGCACCTGGACGACGAGTTCCCCGCGGAAGCCGGCAGTGGCCCGGACGCGCCCACGGTGGCCGATGCGGCGCCCGTCCCGGCGGGCGTGATGATCATCGACGAAGTCACCCCCTCCCGCGCCGAAGTGCACGCGATGCTGATCTCCGCCCGGATCCCGGTGGTGGCCCAGGCCGGCTACGGCACCAGCGCCGTCTCACTCGCCCAGGAACACCGCCCCGCGGTCATCCTCGTCGCCGTCGAAGAACCCATCGCCCGGGTAGCCCAGACCATCGAGTCGATCCACGCCGTCCACCCCGACGCACGGGTCATCGCTTACTCGAGCCTCACGGAAATCACGGCCCTCCGCCCGGTCATGCGCGCCGGCGTCAGCGATTTCCTGGCCCGGCCCCTTCACGCCACCCCAGTAGTCGCCGCCGTCCAGGAGGCGCTCAATCAGCGGCCCTCCCCGGGCGCGCAGTTCGCGCCATCGCGCCTCTCCGGCGCCGGCACCGTCATCACCGTCGTCGGGGCCAAGGGCGGCATCGGTAAGACCACCATCGCTACCAACCTCGCGGTCACCCTCGCCGCGCGCAAAGAAAGCTCCGTCCTCCTCATCGACCTCGATGTCCGCTTCGGCGATGTCGCGATCATGATGGACGTCGATCCCATCTACACCGTCGCCGAAGTCGCCGGCAGCCTGGCCACCATGGACCGCGACGCCTTCGAGCGCGTGCTCGTCCGCCACGAAAGTGGCGTCCTTGTCCTGCCCTCCGCCAAGAACCCGACGCAGTGGCGACCGGTCGAGGAAGAGCAGATTCAGGAACTCGTCCGCTTCGCCGCCCGCATGTTCGACTACGTCATCCTCGATACCCCGGGAGCGTTCGATGGCGTGGTCGAAGTCGCGATCGAGGCCGCCACCCAGGTCCTGCTCGTCACCACCGTCGATATGGCCAGCATCAAGGACGCGACCTTCGTCCTTGATGTGCTCGAGCAGAGGGGCTTTCCCCAGGAACGGCTCTACCTCGTCGTCAACCATCCGAACGGCACGAACACGCTCGGCTCGAGCGAAGTCGCGCGCGTGCTGCATATGGACATCGCCTGGGAACTCCAGCACGACCCAACGGTGCCCGTCACCGCCCAGACCGGCCAGCCCGTGGTCGTCTCCCGCCCGAGGTCGAAGGCGGCCTCGAGCTTCTCCGGGCTCGCCCAGAAGCTCACGGGAGCCCCCGGACCCGTCACCGCACGCCCCGGCCTCGTCGGCCGCCTGCTTCGCAGGTCCGGCGCCTGACCGAGGAGGAAAAACAGATGCCCGACTCCGATGCTTTCTTCCCAACCCCCGCCGCGAACGGCACCGCCGAAACTGTAGCGGAGAAGCCCACCGCCGGCGTGATCCCTGCCTCCCGGCCCGACCTCCAGGCCCTGGCCTGGGACCTCCACGAGATGCTGCTCACGAACCTCAATACCGAGCAGCTCCGGGCAGTCGAAGGCGGCCCCGAAGAACGCAGGCTCGTCGAGGAAGCCACCGCCGCACTCCTCATGAGCCGCGGCCTCCCCGTCTATGGCGACGACCGCCGCAAGCTTGTCGAGCTCGTCGTCGATGAAGTGCTCGGCCTTGGCCCGATCCAGTCCCTGATCTCCGACCCCGGCATCTCCGAGATCATGGTCAACGGGCACGACACCGTGTACTACGAACGCGACGGCGTCATCCACATCAGCGACCTCAGGTTCCGCGATGAGGACCACGTCCGCCGCATCGGCGATCGCATCCTCGCCCTCATCGGGCGCCGCGTGGACGAAGGCACCCCCATGGTCGATGCGCGGCTCGCCGACGGCTCCCGCGTCAACATCACCATCCCCCCGGCGACTCCCTCGTACTCAACCATCACCATCCGCAAATTCCGCCGCGACCGTTTCCGGCTCGAAGACCTCTACCGCGCAGGCACTCTCAGCGAGCAGATGGCCCGGTTCCTGGCCGGCTGCGTCGCCCACAAGGTCAACATCCTCGTCTCCGGCGGTACCGGCAGCGGCAAGACTACCCTGCTGAACGCGCTCTCCGCTTATATCCCGGCCTCGGAGCGCATCATCACCATCGAGGACCCCGTCGAACTCGTCCTCCAGCAGCGCCACGTCATCAGCATGGAAGCCCGCCCCCCCGACATGATGGGCGCCCACGCCATCACTCAGCGCGACCTCGTCCGCAACGCCCTCCGCATGCGCCCCGACCGCATCATCATCGGCGAGGTCCGCGGCCCCGAGGCGTTCGACATGATGCAGG
>CAYPAZ010000325.1:0-2827 GCA_964408835.1 uncultured Anaerolineaceae bacterium | reverse complement strand
GATTGTCGATTGTCGATTGTCGATTGTCGATTGGGGGCGGGATGAACCACGAAGACACGGAGGGGATTTGCGATTTTGGATTTGCGATTTTGGATTTTGGATTTGGGGGGCGGGGTCAGGTGGCGCGGACGGTGAAGAGCCTCACGGGGTCGGCGATGCCTTTGAGGGGTTTGTCTCCGCGGTCTTCGAAGGAGACGCCGGCCGATGTGCGCGCGAGGTCCCGGACCGTCTGAGAGACCAGGACCTCCCCGGGCTCGCACAGTGCGCAGATCCGCGACGCGATGTTCACAGCACCGCCGTAGACGTTGCCCTCTTCGTGAATCACGTCTCCGGCGTGGATGCCGATGTGGAGGGGCAGCTCCAGCTCGGCGCTGACTTCGACGCAGAGGCGCGCCGCTTCGATAGCTCGCGCGGCGGAGGAGAACACGCCCATCACGCCATCCCCGAGGACCTTGCCCTCGACCGGCGTGCCGCCCCGATCGCGGATTGCCGCGCGCACGCGCTCGTCCAGGGTCCGGGAGATCTGGCGGAAGGCTGCGTCCCCCAACCGCTCGGTGAGGGGGGTCGAGTCGGCGATGTCGGTGAAGAGGACGACCGCCATGCCGGCGCCGGCCGGGGATGGCTCGGGCGTGTCCTCGCCGAGCGCCTTTCCGAGGACGAACTCGCGGAGGGCGGCGATGTAGTCATCGGTGCTGACGTAGTAGGCGTCGGGAATGTCAGCAGCCAGTTGGCGGGAGAGGGCGTCGGTGCCGAAGCCAGAGGAGTCCTGCACGACGAGGGTGGGCACCGGGACCTGTGGGAGGAGCGCGGTGACGTCGATCTCGCGCGCGCCGTTGACGTACTGCATGAACGCTGATGCCGACATGGAGCGGCGGAAGAGGTCCGCGGTGCGGCGGGCGCGGTCTGCATCCTGGAAGCCGGTGGCGGCGGTCGCGAGGGTGTTCGTGAAGAACTCCCACTGGTCCTGTGCCATGGAGTGGAGGTTGATGAGCGCGCGCATGGCGGGGATGGTGTCGTAGTAGGCGGCGCCGGACGCGAACGAGTTAACGAGGATGAGATGTGAGACGCGGCCGGGGTGGGTGATGGAGTAGGCGATCGCCGCAGGACCGCCCTGTCCGTATCCGCAGAGGGCGAACGTCTCGACGCCGGCGTGCTGGACGACCGCGTCGAGGTCCTGGATGCGGGCATCGAGGGAGAAGTCGGAGACGTCGCGGTCGGAAGAGCCCATGCCGCGGCCGTCGTAGCGGACGACCATCCAGCCCGCATCGACGAGCTGATCGAGTGGGACACGGCTCAACTCGTCGTGGAGGTACCACTGGAGGTCGCCCCAGACGTTGGAGGCGTAGACGAGGGGTGAGCCTTTGCCCATGACGGAGCAGGCGATGTGGGTGCCGTCGGCGGCCCTGGCATACCGGATGCGCGGCTCCATGTGGGGATCGTACTCGCTGGGCGGGACGGGCGGCGAACGAGCGGTGCCGAATCCTCGGTCCCCTTCGCGGCTGGCCGGGGGCGGCCCTACTGGAACGGCGAGTCTTCCCTCGCCGCGTTGGAGGCGAGGGCGGATTCGATGGTGGGGGCGTCGAGGGCGAGGTCTTCGAGGATCTGGCGGGTTTGGGAGGCGAAGGGTTGGGTTGGGGGGGCGGGTTGGAAGCCGTCTTCGCCGAGGGTGCCGGGGGTGGAGAGGACGCGGGTGGGGCCGGCGAGGGGGTGTTCGAGGTCGTGGAGGAGGTTGTTGGCGATGGCCTGGGGGTCGGTGAGCATTTCGAGGGGGAAGCGGACTTCGGCGGCGGGGACGCCGTGGGCGTTGAAGGTGGCCTGCCATTCGGCGGCTGTGCGGGTGGCCATGAGGGCTTCGACGGTCTGCTGGAGCTGGATGTAGTGTTCGCGCAATGAAGCGTCGGGGTTGGTGACGCGGTCGAGGGCGGGGTCTTCGAGTTCGAGGGCGCGCATGAATCGTCGGCGGAGGGCGGGGGAGACGCAGGCGATGCCCATGGCGGAGTCTTTGGTGGCGTAGGTGCGGTAGTAGACGGAGGTCATGGCGGTGGGTCGTGAGCCGGGCATGGTGGCGGCCTGTTCGGCGTAGGGGGTGCCGGCGGCGCGGGCTTCGGCGAGCCATTGGGCGAAGGTATCGAGGCGTTCGGCATCGGCGGATTCGACGCGGACGATCATGTTGTTCTGGAGGAGGAGTGCGGCGGCGAGGAGGGAGGTATCGACGGGTGCGCCGTGGCCGGTGTGTTCGCGCTGGTAGAGGGCGGAGGCGATGCCGTAGGCGAGGAGGACGGCGCACATGTAGTCGGCGATGGGGGATTCGCCGGCGGCGGGGAGGCCGTCTTTCATGCGGCCCATGGTGGCCATGAGGCCGGAGCGGGCCTGGACGACGAGGTCCATGCCGGCGAGGCCGGCATCGGGGCCTTTTTCGCCGAAGGCGGTGACGTTGCCGACGATGATGCGGGGGTGTTTGGCGGCGAGGGTTTGGTAGTCGAGGCCGAGTTCGTGTGCGAGGCCGGGGCGGAGGTTGGTGAGGACGACATCGGCGCGGGCGAGGAGGGCGGTGAGGATGGGTTGGGCGGCGGGGTTGCGGAGGTCGAGCGGGAGGGAGCGTTTGCCGCGGTTGCGGATGATGAAGTGGCGGGTTTCGCCGGGGGCGACGTGGGTGAGGGAGCGGGAGCCTTCGCCATCGAGGGGTTCGACTTTGATGACTTCGGCGCCGCCATCGGCGAGGAGTTGGGCGGCATAGGGGACGGCGATGAACTGGCCGAATTCGACGACGTGGATGCCGGAGAAGGGCTGGGGCATGGGGGGAGTTTAAGGGAGAAGGGAGGAGGGA
>CAYPAZ010000324.1:0-2844 GCA_964408835.1 uncultured Anaerolineaceae bacterium | reverse complement strand
GACTACACGCCACCCGCCACGATGGCGCCCGATGCCACCCCCACAGCCAACCCTCAGACGCCCGACCCCCAGCTCCCCCCGCCCACCGAGCTGCGCGTCGCCTACATCAACCTCATGCACGGCCGCAGCCTCGATGTCGAGGACACCGTCCCCGGCGAGACCCTCGAAGACCGGCTCGCCATCATCATCGAGGAGCTGAAGGAGTTCAACCCCGACATCGTCGGCCTCAGCGAAGCCTCCGTCACGCGCGAATACGAGTCCGTCGCAGCCCGCATCGCCCGCGAGCTCCGCATGGAGTTCCACTACCGGCGTTCCATCCCCTGGGACCTCGGCCAGACCTACGAGCAGTCGTCCCAACACGCCCGCCAGATCGGCTTCGAAGAGGGCGATGCCATCCTCGTCTCCGGCCGCTACCAGGTCCTCAAGTTCAATCACCGCCAGCTCAACCCGCGCACCAGCGACACCGAAGGCCGCACCGCGCTCTGGCTGAAGATCGCCGGCCCCGAACAGGTCGGCGAGATAGACCTCTACATCACCCACCTCACCGGCGGCACCGACCGCACCCGCGCCGCCCAGTCCGCAGACTTCCTGAGGTTCATCCGCGATACGAAAGGCGATGGGCCCACGCTCGTCTTCGGGGACTTCAGCGAGGCCCCGGGCAGCGAGACTTACAAGGCGCTGGTCGAAACCGGCAACCTGGTCGACGTGGCCGCCCCCCTCGATGTCGAGCCGGCAGAAGGCGAAGAAGCCACCCCTTCGGGCACCTGCTGCCGCGAATCCGTCCTCGGCGAACAGCCACCGCTCACCGTCCGCACCGACTACATCTTCACCAGCGGCTGGCTCCCCGAGATAGTGAAGTTGCTCGCCACGGAGCCCCGAAAACGCGCCGATGGGCAACTCCTCTACGCAAGCGACCACAACGGAATCGGGGTCGTGTTCGCCCTCGTCACGCCCGACGACCCCTGACCGGGAGCTGCCCAGGCCCCGACCGCTCTCTACCGGTCCTGCAGCGACCACGAGGTCGTGCTCAGCGCCACTCCCATCGCCAGGATTGCCAGTGTGAGCACGAGCACCGTGATGCTCGCGGCCATCGAGCGCATCCTGAACGACCGCATCTCCTCTTCGCTCACCCGCCGCCCTGCCGCCTGATCCTCCATGCGCTCGAGGATCCCCGGTCCCAGCACGAACGTGTGCAGCGCCAGCACCCCCAGCATCACCAGGAACACCGTCATCTTCACCATGAACGTGATGCCGTAGCGAAGGTCTGCGAAACCTACGTCGTCGGGCACGTTGTAGTAGCCCCGCCAGTCACCGATGAGGTAACTCCCTCCGACGATGACCAGCACCAGCCCGGCGCCCGCGATGTACCCGAAGCGCCGCGTTACCGTGCGCGTGGCCTGCAGGCGCGTCGGCAGGTCATCGATCCCCCGCGCAGCCGGCACCCAGGCGAACGCAAGGAAGAACTGCGGCCCCAGGAACAGCGCGATCCCCAGCACGTGCATCCAGGTGAACAGCACACGCAAAAAATCGTCCACTAACGAACCTCCACTCGTGCGATTCTAGGCGAAGCCGCCTTAGGGCTCGGACGGGTCAACCACCACCAGGTCGGGGAAGTGGCTCCGGACGAAGCCGCGATCGCGCGTGAGGAGCCGGTCAGCCTGGCGCAGCGCGTGCGCGGCGATCACGAAGTCTGGGAGAATTCGACTCCGCGACCCGCCACCCCTGCGATGTCCCCTCCAGATTTGGCCCGCCAGCAAGGCAGCCTCGGGGGTCAGCGGACTGAAAGCGACGCCGAGGCGAGCGAGGCTCTTGGCGGCCTCCTCGGCCGACCCGAAGGCCGCTCCGATCTCTCCCCCGGTGCCACGTCGCAGGCGACAAGCTGTCCCTCCGCCGTAGCCCTGCGAAGGGCCTGGAGCGATCGCATCCCGAATTGCGGGTCCCGGCCGAAGTAGTCGGCGAGGACGCTCGTATCGACCGACGTAGTCACCCTCGATCGCGGAGCTGGGCAATGAACTCATCCGCGGACATTCCCAGGTCCACTATCCCGTACAGCTCATCCCAGACGTCCCGCACCACCTTCCGGATAACGAGCCCCCCATCGCACTCCTCAAACTCCAACACCTGCCCCGGCCTGATCCCCATGCTCTCCCGAAGCCGCTTGGGGATCGTGACCTGCCCCCTTTCCCCCACGACACTTTTCATACCGAATAGGAATTCCTACCAGCAAAAGTAAAGCAGCCTACCGGCCTCGCTCCGCCCGCCAGCGCCTGATCCACTCCGCGTGCTCCTGCTCGTGGCCGCTGCGAAGGGCGGCGTCACCGTAGAGCGATGCGTCGAGGCCGCGCTCGGTGGCCGATTCGATGGCCGCCAGCAATTGCGCCCGCGACCGCTCAATCTCCCACTTCGCCTGGGCCACCGTAACGCCCCCGCGCAGTTCGTAGACCAGCGCGTTGAACGCCGCCACCTGCTCCTCGTCCGCCCGCCACAGCGACTCGTGTCCCGCGGAGATGCGCTGTACTTCCGTCGCCCGGAGCTCGTCCCACGCCGCCAAATGCACGAGGTGATCCCTCACCGACCACCCATCCAGCGAGGCCTCGCTCAGCTCCTCGTCGCTCAATCCATCCATCGCCGTTAGCAGCGCCTCCCGGCTCTCCCGGTAATGCCGCAACAACCCCTCTCGCTCTTCACCCATCTCGTCCGTCCATCTGGCTCATCTCTGTACCTGTTCCCTGTTCCCTGTGCCCTGTGCCCTGGCCCCTGGCCCCCGACCCCTACTCCTGCCCGTGCAGCCGCCGCGCCCCCTCCGTCGCCAGCCGGGCAGGGATCCCCGGCGCGCCGCGGAGA
>CAYPAZ010000323.1:0-2845 GCA_964408835.1 uncultured Anaerolineaceae bacterium | reverse complement strand
TCGATCGCCTCGCCAGCATGATGACCGAAGACTACGAGCTCAAGGTCTTCCACCTGCCTCCCGAAGCGGGGCTCGCCAAAGGCGTCGCCGGCTGGCGCGGCTACGCCTCTGCTTACCCCCGCTACCTGATCCACCCCTCCCGGCTGGCCGTTCAAAGGGACACAGTCGCCGTCCTCGGAACGACGACAGGGTCTCACCTCGCCCTCCCGGACGATGAGGAGATGCAACTGACGCTCATCTGGCTCTCCGAGGTCTCTGGGGGCAAGGTCCGCCGCTGGATCCTGATCGAAGACACCCCCGAGAACCGGGGTTCCTGGGGCCTGGACTGAGCAAAGCCTGCACCGGGCCTAGAATCCCCGGCATGACCTCCCTCCGGCGCCTCAGCTGACCGCCCCCGTCCACACCGACCGCTTCTCCTCGCGCTGGCTGTTTCTCATCGCCACCGTGGGCGCCGCCGTTGGGCTCGGCAATATCTGGCGCTTCCCGTTCATCGCTGGCTCGAACGGTGGAGGCGCGTTCCTCATCGCTTACCTGGTTGCCATGGCTGCTCTCGCCATGCCCATCGCCGCCGTGGAGCTTGCCGCTGGCCGCTCTTCACGCGGAGGAATTGTGGCCGCACTCACGGGCGCCGGTCGCTGGGCGCGGCCCGTCGGTGCCGCGATCGCCCTCGCATCCGTCATCGTCGTCAGCTATTACCTCGTCGTCACTGGCTGGACGTTGGGCTACGCCGCCCATACTCCCGGCGGCGCCCTCCCTGCCTTCGCGGAGTTCACCGATGGCTACGCCTCGCTCGTGTGGTTCGCTATCGCCGGTGCGGTCGGTTTTGTCGTCGTCGCCCGGGGGCTCGCCGGCGGCATCGAGCTGGTCGCCAAGGTACTGACACCGCTCCTTGTCATGCTCCTCCTTGGCCTCGCCATCTACGCCACCACGCTCGATAGCTTCTCCGATGCCGCCGAGTTCTTCCTTGTCCCCGACATGGATCAGCTTCTCGAGCCGGGGACCTGGGTCGCCGCCGTAGGCCAGGTGTTCTTCTCCGTCGGCGTTGGCATGGGAGTTCTGGTGACCTATGGCGCCTACGTCGACGAGCAGGAGAACCTCGCCTTGTCGTCCGTGGGGATCGCGCTCGCCGATGCCGGTATCGCGTTCACTGCCGGCCTCGTGGTCTTCCCGCTGGCGTTTTCTATCGGCGAGTCCCCGCAGGCCGGGCCAGAACTCGCCTTCAATTCCCTCCCCGAAGCCTTCCGCCGCCTTGGCACCGCCGGGACCATCATCGCCCCGCTCTTCTATATCTCCCTCTTCGCCGCCGCCCTCACCTCCGCCATAGCGCTGCTCGAGGTGGGCGTTATCGCCCTGCGCGACCTCCTTGGACTCACCCGCGCTCGCGCCGCACTTCTGCTGGTCGTGCCCGTCGTCATCATCGGTAGCGCCTCGGCGTTAAGCTACGCCAGCCCCGAACTCACCATCGCCGGCGAACCCGTCCTCGACCAGCTCGACGCCCTGGTTGGCGACTTTGGGCTGCCGCTCGGTGTGCTGGCGACAGCCCTCGTCGTCGGGTGGTGGCGCCCGGAACTGATCACGCGGAATCTCTCCAGACCCGCCATAGCGGGCAGGGGCGCCGTCGTCGCGGCCCGTTGGGTCATCCCCGTGGCCATCATCGCCACCCTGCTCGCGCAGGCCGCCTGAACCCGGAACTCCTACGCGTCCGCGTCCAGCCGCTCCAGCGCCACCGCCGCCGCCCCGAACAGCCCCGTGTCGTCCCCCAACTCCGAAAGCCGCACGATGGTCCCCGAAGCCGGCCCATATGGCAGCGAGTACATCCCCTCCCGCATCGGCCCAAGGAACATTTCCCCCATCTTCAACAGCCCTCCGCTCAGCGTCACCGCGTCCGGGTTCAGCACGTTCACCATCCCTCCGAGCGCCAGCCCGAGGATATGCCCACCGTTCCGGATCTCCGCCTCCGCCAGCGTGTCACCCGCCAGCGCAGCCTCGTGCAGGTCCCGCGTGTCGGGGTCTCGCCCCTCCACCATCTCCCTCAGCTTCGTCGCCTTCCCCGATGCCATTAGCCGCTTCGCTCGCCGCGCGAAAGCGAACCCGCTCACCAGTGCTTCCACACACCCCCTGGACCCGCAGTTGCAAGGCGGCCCTGCCGGGTCGATAACCGTATGCCCAATCTCCCCCGCCAGGCCCTTCGCTCCCCGGTACAACCGCCCGTTGATCACGATCCCGCCGCCGATCCCCGTCCCGAGCGTGGCGTGGAGCAGGTGGCGCGTCCCACGGCCCGCCCCGAAACGGAACTCCCCGAGTGCCGCTGCGCTCGCGTCATTCTCGATAAAACAGGGGATGCCGATTCGCTCGCTCACGGGCTGCGTCAACGCCAGGTTCCGGAACCCCGGGATGTTCTCGGAGATGATGACCCGGCCGTGGTCGCCATCGATAAGCCCAGCGCTCGCGATGCACGCCGCCGCCGGCGGGTCGTCCGCCTGCTCCTCCACTGACGTGATCAGTTCGACGAGGCGGTCAACCATCTCCTCACCCGACGCCAGGCCGGGCGTCTCCACCTGCGTCCGTGCCGTCAGCGAGCCATCCTCGCCCACGAGCGCCGCCCGCATGTTCGTCCCGCCGAGGTCGGCGGCAAGGATAGTGCGCATCAGCCGATTGTCGGGGCCCCCGCCCTCGCTGTCGATGGTCGAGTGGACTGCCCTCGAAGGAGCGGCCCTTCCGCCCCCTTTGGCAAGGTCGAACTCCGCCCGATCCCGAGCTACCTTTCTCAGTCACCTGTGTCATACTGTCGGCCAGCGAAGCACCCTGCCGGAAGGAAGCCTGCCACGCTTGGTCACCCCCCCGC
>CAYPAZ010000322.1:0-2846 GCA_964408835.1 uncultured Anaerolineaceae bacterium | reverse complement strand
CCGTGACGGCCTGGCGGCTCGGGGTCACCTGGCAGCTGACCGGCGTCTCGCTGGCAATCACCATCACCTGGGCGCTGTTCAACGCGGCAATGGTCGCGGACCTGGTTCGCTGGGTGTTGCGGCGCCCGCACCGGCGGAAGCTCTATCGGTTCGACGTGGACCTGCCGATAGCAGTCTCGGCCGAAGGTGGGTCCGCCATCGGGCGGGCCCGGGATGTCTCCGCGGCCGGGTTGGGTTGGGAGTCACCGTTCGGGTTCCGCTCAGGCGAAGAGGTCCTGGTCCGGCTCCAGCTGGGCGAGGGCCTGCCGTTCGAAGCAAGGACCAGGGTGATGGCCTGCCGCGAGTCGGGAGGCGGGTTCCTGTGCGGCGCGGAGTTCGTGGAGCTGGACCGCGTGGCCCAGTTCGAGCTGGTGTTGTTCCTGTACCAGGAGCTGGCGCCGGGCACGCTGCACCCGCTGAGCCGCCGAAAGGTGCCGGGCGAGGTGGTGGAGCTCGAATCGCGCTGGCGAGGTCAGAAGGCGAGCTAGCGTCGCGGCTATTCCAGCCGGCGCACGGGGTGGAGGAAGAGGAGCGCGGAGACGCCCACCAGGGTGAAGGCGATCCCGTTGCCGATGATGCACTCCTGGGGACCGAACATGCTGGTGGTGATGCCCGACTGCAGCAGCCCAATCGGGATCCCGACCATGAACATCAGGTTGGACATGCTCATCACGCGGCCGATCATGTGCGGCTCGGTGGATTCCTGGATGAGTGGTGTGCTGAGGTTGATGAAGAGCGCGGCGCTCAGGCCCCAGAAGACGAGGATCGCCATGGAGAGCCACGCCATCTCGCTCAGTCCATAGAAGACGAAGATGGGGCCGCCGAGGAGGGGTGACCCGCAGAGCAGGATCCCCCGGCGCGGGAGGGGTCGCAGCGTCATCGCCAGGGACCCGGCGAGCACGCCGATGCCAAACGCACCCGTGAGCAGCCCAACGAACGCATCGGACGTTTCGAGGACGTCTTCGACCATGAGGACGATGGTGACGCGAAGGGGGCCGATGAGCAGGAGGCCGGGCGCGAGGTTGAGCAGCAGGAGCCCTACCAACCGCGGCGAGGAGCGCGTGTACCGGATGCCATCGACGAGGTCGCCGCGGATGGACTTGCCAGTTGGCGCGGGTTGGGGGACGACGAGCTGCCAGGCAAGGATGGCGGCCAGCGCGAGGGCCACGACTTCCACGCTGAAGGCCCCGGTGAGCGACGCGAGATCGGCGACGATGCCGCCGACGGCGGGGCCAATGAACTGGACAGAGCCCATGAAGGCGACCGTGCCGAGAATGAGTCCGTTCTGGAGCTGGGCGCGCGGGAGGACCTGGGGCGGCGTCGAGATGCGCGCCGGCTGGGCGAAAGCGTCGAGCGAGCCAATGACCGCGGCGAGGATGAAGACGGGCCAGACGTGGGAGACATCGGTGCCGGTGAGGAAGACGTAGACGAGCGAGACGATGGCGGCGATGGCGTAGGTGCGGACGAGAATGCGGCGGCGCTGGACGCGGTCGGCGACTACCCCGCCGACGAGGACGAGGATGGCTGCCGGGATCGTGAGGCACATGAGCGCGAATGCGATGTAGAGCGCGCGGTCGTCTTCGGCGACGCGGTCGCGGACGAAGAGTGGGACGGTGACTGCCTGGATGCCGACGCCGATGCCACCCAGCACGGACATGGACCACCAGAGGCGGTAGTTGGGTGTAGTGAAGGGGTTGCGGGTGCCGGTGGAGTCATCTGGCGGCCCGCCGGGGGCGGCGGAGGGGTGGGTGGTCACGTGGGGCGGATTGTGGGGTGGCGGCGGCCAACGGGGAAGGGAACCACAGAGACACCGGGGGACAGGGGAGGAGGGGGTTTCAGAGTTTCAGGGTGAGGCGGGCCGGGTGCGAGGGCGTAAGGGTGGGCTGCCCGCCCACTGAGGGGCGCGACTGCGCTGGTTGTTGCCCGGGGCTATCCGACGAAGTTGGGGATCCCGAATTCGCGCTGGACCTGCTCGAAGCAGGGGGCATAGTCGTGGACGAGCCCGAAGAAGTCCTGGGGAGCGGGATCCTCGGGGAGCGGGGCGCCAGCCTCGCGGAGGCAGGCATCAAGGGCGGCGCGAGCTTCCTGGCGCTGCTGCTCCGTTGGCTGGTTCTGGAATGCCCAGAGCATCGTGACCACGCCGGCGTACTGGTTGTGGCACTGCTGCGTCTTGCGGCCGTTCTCGCGCGCTTCTTCGAAGTCCATGCCCAGGCGGGTGGCAAAACCCAGCTGCTTTCCGCTGGGATCTGCGGTGAGGCCGCCCACGATCTCGATGCCGTGGGCTTCGACGCAAGCCATCACGGCGTACATCGCAGACTCATACTCTGCGAAAGTGACAACGCCGTCCTCAATGATGGCGCGCTGGAAGTCGGTGAGATTTGCGGGGTCGGAGAAGTCGATCAGCTCCTCGGGGCCAGGGGTTGCGCCGGGAACGGGCGAGCGTTCGAGGTCGATGCCGAGACGCTTGAGGTTGTCGGTCTCCTGGCCGTCACTTCCACCCCCGCCGCACGACAACGGGATCAACGCCAGACACAGAAGAACTCCCACGACCACACGTAGCTGGATTGAACCGCTCATGCGAACACTCGCCTGGCTCGGATGAGCGCTAGCGCTGGTTTCGCGCATCCGAACTCACAGTTGACGTGCAGCGCGAACCAGAAGCCCAAAACAGCTGCGTCTCTGGAGACTCCCGCTGGCCGGCAAACCTGATCCTCGAGTCGCTCGCAGATTGCGCGTACGGAGCGCTCTGATCTGTGCAATCGGCTGGCGATAGCGCCCGGCCTCCAGCCGGTCACTCGGGCCGCCAT
>CAYPAZ010000321.1:0-2850 GCA_964408835.1 uncultured Anaerolineaceae bacterium | reverse complement strand
GCCGCCCAGCGCTCCGTCGCCACCGGCCTCGCCGCCCTTCCCTTCTGGCGCGACCGCCCCGCCAACCTGACGGTCGCCCTCGCCGCCTGCTTCTTCCTCTTCCTCGCCGGCTACTTCTTCTATAACTACGACTCCATGGCCGATGTCATCCGCATCGACTTCCCCGAACTCGAAGGCATCGTCCGCATCGGCCCCAAGAGCGAACTGCTGGAGATCGTCTACCTCGCCGGGGCCGTACTTGCCGTGAACGTCGTCCTCGGCATCCTCATCCACGCCCGCGAACGTGCCGCCGGCCTCTGGCTCATGGCCTCCGGCGCCATGCTCCAGGTCGTCCTCCTCATCGCCGCCGCCGCCGCCATCCAGAACGCGTAGAAGAAGTCAGAAGTCAGACTTCAGAAGTCAGAGATCAGGCGGCACCCTGTCTCGCGGTCCTTCGTTCCCTTCCTGTCTTCGTGGCTCGAACGCGACAGAAAATGTCGCGGTTGTCTGGTAAAGAATGTCTTGAAGTCCCATCCCGGCGTCGCTACCCTGCCCATAACAGAGTCGACTTCCACCTGGAGGGATGGCCATGGCAACACGGAGCCGATGGATGCTCGCTGTTGTCGCCGGGGTTGGAGCAGGGTTGCTCGTCACCGCGCTGGTCGCGGGCGCGCTCACCGGCCCACCGGGCGAAGAAGCTCCCGCACGGCCCCTTACGAACGAACAGGCCGAGGATGTCGACAGGAACGAGCCAGGCGTAGCGACCGAGGATGAAGCCCTCGAACGGGACGCCGCTGGCTATGCAGAGGCGTTCGATGTCCCCCTGGAGGAGGCGATCCAGCGGCTGCGATGGCAACAGGACTCGGGCCCCACGATGGAAGCGCTAGCCGGTGCCGCCCCAGGGAGGTTTGCGGGCACGTGGATCGAGCACGAGCCGACGTGGCGCGTCGTGGCCATGTACACGGGGAGTCAGGACGGGCTCTCAGCTGCGTTCGAGATCGCCGCGAACGCACCTGTCCCGGTGGAAGTACGCTCCGGCGCAACGTACACAGAGGGGGAAATCGAGCAGATCGTCGGCGCGGTTGTCGACGACCTCGGCCCCCATGCTGCGGTGATTCGATGGGTCCACTCCCAGGCGATAACCGTTCTCGTCCTCCAGGACTCTCCGAATGCCAGCGACCCTGCAGCCCTTGCGGTTCGGCTTGAGGCAGAATACGGCCTGCCTGCCGAGGTGATCGTCGTTGACGCCTTGATTAGAGATCAGGCGGAGGTTTACGGCGGGAGCCATGCCGCCGCGTTTGCGGAGGCAGACCTGGGGGACGCTGCGGCGTTCGCTGAGGGTTGGGGCGTCACCCTCGAAGAAGCCATCCAGGTTGCTGCCTGGCAGGTGATGGCCGGTGACATCGCAGATGCAATCCGCGAGGCAGCTCCCGGAAGGGTGGCAGCGATTCACGGCGCCTACGAGGACGGCTGGCGGCTCGTTGCTCGCTTCACCGGCGGCGACGCGGGTCTGGATGCCGCGCGGGAGATCGCCCGGAGCGCGCCCTTTCCCGTCGACATCGTCACCGGCGCCCGCTACTCCGAGTCAGAACTGGCATCTGTCCTCCATGCCATCACTGAAGGCCTCGCCGCCGACGGGTTCGCCGGGGCCATGGCCGGCATCCAGGTGCACGAGTGGACGATCTTCGTCCTCCTCCCGCCGGGACATCCCGGATCAGACCACGCCGATGACCTCGCCGAGGAGCTGGCGACGAGGCACGGAATGGCCGTCCACGTGTCGGTGGCAGAGCCGCACTTCCTTGTAGCATTGAGCGGGGGCGGGACGTGACATCGCGGAAGCGCTGGGCGCTGGCCGTTCTCCCCGCGTTTGGAGCAGGGTTGCTCGTCACCGCGCTGGTGGCGGGCGCGCTCACCGGCCCACCGGGCGAAGAAGCTCCCGCACGGCCCCTTCCGAACGAACAGGCGGCGGAGGCGGATGATGAGGAGGAGGCACGCCTGGCGACGGAAGACGAAGCCCTCGAACGGGACGCAGCTGGCTACGCCGAGGCGTTCGATGTCCCCCTGGACGAGGCCATCCAGCGTGGCCGCTGGCAGATGGAATCCGGCCCGACCGTCGAGGCGCTCGCCGAAGCCGCACCCGAGCGCTTCGCTGGTGCCTGGATCGAACATGAGCCGAGTTGGCGCGTCGTCGTGAGATTCACAGGAGGCAGTGAGGGCCTTGACGCCGTCTACGAGATCGCCAGGCAAGCTCCGATCCCCGTCGAGGTCCGCACCGGAGCCTCCCACACCTGGGAGCAGCTGCTCGCCATCCTCCCGGAGGCTATCGCGAGCCTCGACCCCGACTCCCACGCGGGAGGTGGCCTCGGCGTCGGGCCCACCATCATCATCTACGTGCTTGAAGATTCCCAATATGCGGAGGATCCAGAGGCCCTCGAGGCCCAGTTCGAGAGCTCGTTCGGCGCGCCGTTCGACGTGCAGGTCATTCCAGAGGGGCCAACCCCGGCGCTCAGCATCCCTCAAGTCTGACATCTGACCTCTGATTTCTGATATCTCCCCCGTAACCCCTAACCCGTAACCCGTAACCCGTAACCCGCCGCACCCGCCTCACCCCACCAACCCCCTCAACCTCCGCACCCCCTCCCGGATCCCCGCCTCGTCCACGCTCGAATACCCCATCATGAACGTCGCCACCCGCGGGCGCTCCACAAGGTAGTACTGGTCCGCCGAGTAGATCCCCACCCCCACCTCCCGTGCTCGCCGGATAAGCTCCCCGTCGTTCTCCACGTCCAGCAACTGCACCAGCACGTGCATCCCGCCCTGCGTCCCCGTCACGACCGCCCGGTCCCCGAACTCCTCCTCGAACGCCTCCAG
>CAYPAZ010000320.1:0-2851 GCA_964408835.1 uncultured Anaerolineaceae bacterium | reverse complement strand
GTGAACGACCGGGTTCCCAAAGCTGAGCGCGCCAGAAAACAGAGAACCCGCGTGATTCCGGACCGTCACGCGGACCCTGGTGTAGTCATCGAGGATCTGGATATCGATAGACTCGAGATCCTCGATATTCTTGTTCGCCCATTCGATGGCGGCGGCGCGGGCGGTGTCCTCGGACGCCTGGGTCCCATCGAGGTCTTGCACGGCGGCGAGAGCGGCAGCATCGGCTGTGTTCTGGAGGTCGCGGCGCTGGAGGTAGACGAGTGAGGTTTCTGCGACGACGGCGAGCAGGGCCACGAAGAACAGGGAGGCGAGGGCAAGGAGTACCAGCGCCTGGCCCGAGTCAGACCAAGCCCTCGCCGTCGTTGCCCGTCCGACGCGCGTCGCCACAGAGCCGTCTCGTTTCCAAGAGCCGCCACTGGGGTCAGGACCGGTGAACCACCGGAGCTGGCCCTCGCCGCCAGCTCTTTGAGGTGGAAACCTTACCACCCCGCCCGGCAGTATAGCGGATGAAGGCGATTGATAGTGCAGCAGGCGGAGCCCGTGCGCATCGTCAGGGCCAGCCGGGCGGTTGCCGCTAGCCCGTTGTCGTGCGGCCGCAGGGGATAGATCCCACCGCTGCGGCCGAAGGTGCTGGCTTAGCAGCGCAGGGACCCGACGCTTCTTCTGCAACGGGCTGACGGGAGAGCGTTGACACCGACACCTCGACAAGAAAGACTCGGCCGGCCGGCCGCTTGCGAGTGAGCAACCGGACTCTGTCGCGGGGGCGAGCCGTGGAGACGAGTGTCGAAACACTGATCGTGGCGGGCACGCTGGTGCTGCTTTACGGATTCCTGCTGGGCGTGCCGATGGCACAGGCGCGGATGGCTGGACCGGCAGCACCGCGACACCTGGTGACCGCCCATATGGAGGCGCTCATCGGAGGGGCAATCCTGCTTGCACTGTCGATCGCGGCGAGCTTCTCGACGCTTGGGAAGGGGTTCGAACTGCTCGCAGTGTGGTTGCTCATCGCGGGCGTGGTGGCATCGCTGGTTGGAGGAACGATGAACTGGCTGGGGAAGGTGGATGACCAGTTCGCGGCGAAGTCGCCGGGCTTCCTGTTGCAGGCGGCGGGCGGCCCTGCGATCGTGCTCGGCGGCTTGCTGCTGACGTTCGGGGTGCTGAAGGCGCTGTGAGGCTGCGGACGCCCGCAGGGACGAATGCGAGACTGGAGACACCCGGACGCCCTGGGCCGGGACGCACTTCGGGGAGGGCGTCAGTAGTCGCCTGAGAAGGTGTCGCATTGGTTGGGGTCGCCAGTATCGAACCCTCTTTGGAACCAGCGCTGACGCTGCTCGGAGGAGCCATGGGTCCACGTATCCTGGTTGATGGGTCCACCGGATTGCTGCTGGATGCGGTCGTCGCCGATCGCGGCGGCGGCCGTGAGGGCTTCCTCGAGGTCGCCGGGTTCGAGCAGACCCCGGCGGGCCGCGGAGTGTCCCCAAACGCCGGCGTAGCAGTCGGCCTGAAGCTCAACACGGATGGAGATTTCGTTCGCCTGGTCGGGGTTGCGTTGCGCCTCTTCGCGAGACCACTGGTTAGTTCCGGAGAGAGTCTGGACATGGTGGGCGACCTCATGGGCGATGACGTAGGCCTGGGCGAAATCGCCAGGAGCGCCAAATCGGCGGTGGAGCTCCTGAAAGAAGTCGAGGTCGATGTAGATCATCTGATCGGCCGGGCAATAGAACGGGCCGGTGGCTGAAGAGGCCGGTCCACAGGCGGAAGAGGTTGCGTCGGTGAAAAGCACCAGGCGGGCGCGCTCGTAGGAAAGCTGGGAGCCCGTGAAGAGTTCGGTCCACATATCCTGGACATCCGCAAGCACATCCTCGACGAACATCGCGGGCTCATCTTCGGGACTGCTGACCTCCATGCTTCCGCCAGAAGGGGCCGCTCCCGGGAACTGGGGTAGGCCTACGTCGAACCCGCCACCGCCACCGCCACCGGTCAGCCCGCCAACCACGAGCATGATCAGCAAAATGACAATTGTGCCGATGCCACCGGCCCCGGCAGCGATGGGGAGCGCCCCACGTCCGCCAGAGGGGGCGGCTTCCCCTCTGCGGTCGATGATGTCGCCGCTGTTTCGGCGTCTTCGGAGTTTCATGCTGGTGTAAGCCCTCTCATGCGAGGTGATCGTGGTGCGCCGGCGAGCCACCAGGCAGGAGCGTCAGCACCCCTCCACTGCTCACGGTACACCGCCGGCCGACTCATACGAGTCACAAAGCTCACCGGCGTATATCACGGACGTGAAAAGCACGGCTGTACTGGCCGAGGTGGCCATACTCGCCGAGTTCGCTGACGTCGCCGGAGAGTTCGACTTCGATGCCCTCGCCGCGGGCTGCCTCGGACAGCGCCGCGGCTCGGTCACCCAGCGAGCTGCTGAACGAGACCCACCAGCGTTCGGAGCTGCCGGCCGGGCGGAAGGAGCTCTCTTCGAATCCGAGGAGATAGCGGCCCTGGACCCACGTTGAGTTGCCACCCCCTCGCCGGAAGCGGCGGGCGAGGGGCCAGCGCCCAGGGTTGAGGCGGGTGAACCAGGACAAGAGGCGACCTCCTGCGTTCGACCCCCAGCTTATGCACGGGGCCCGTCTTGGGGCGACAGGCCGCCGCGGGAACTAACCCTCGCCGCCCTGTTCGGCCGGGGCACCCTGCTCTTCAGCGGCGTCATCTTTCGCGGATTGCTTCGAGGCGGCTGAGGCGGTGGCGTTCCGGTCGATGTTCTCGACGGACTCTTCAACACCGAGATCCCGGGCTTCCTGAGCCCGGGACCGTCGGAGCCCGCCCAGCCACGACCGAAGTCTGCCGCTGAGGGGCTTCA
>CAYPAZ010000319.1:0-2853 GCA_964408835.1 uncultured Anaerolineaceae bacterium | reverse complement strand
GTGCCGTTCTACGGCTGCGCGGCAACCAACATCCGCTCCCAGCACACCGCCGTGGCGAGCGGGTTCGCCTCGGTCTGCTCCAGCGCATTCGTCTCGCCCGCGACCGCGGAATGACCACCGAGCTGTTCCGGGAGATGGACCGCCGGGCAAGGGCGGTACTCGGGGCGGAGTTGGGTTGTGGCGTGAAGGACTTCGAGCGGGAGGAGTTGCGGGTGGTTTGCCAGGAGCGGCCCGGAGGTAAGGAAGAGCATGTGGCGCTTGCGATCACGTTCGGGACGGGGACGGTGGTTTCGGTGGTGCCGGAATTGCTGGAGTGGGTGGAGGCGAACCGCCCGCCCGACCACCACTACCGCGCGATGCACCATCCGTTCCTCACGGGGTTGCAGCAGGAAGCGATGGCCCGGGGCGTGGCGTGTCACGTGAGGTACCCGGGTCTGGGGTTCCTCCCGGCCGAGCCGCTTCGGAAGGCGGGGCAGGGGAGGCTCGTGACGACACGGCGCGTGGAGGGGGAGGAGTTGGATCGGCTGAGGGAGGGCAATGTGTTCGACAATGCGCTGGGCGACGGCTCACACCTGACGGCGTATGCCTGGGTTGCGGAGGATCAGTCGGGGACGGCCGTGGCGGTGGCGGGAGTCTTCGCGCCACAGACGGTGGACCTGTACGAGATCGGGGTGGATGTGGCGCGGGGGGCGCGGGGGACGGGGCTGGCGCCCGCGGTGGTGCGGGCGGCGGCGGAAGCGATCCTGTCGGACGGCGGGGTGCCGTTCTACACCTGCGCTCCGACGAACGTGCGGTCACATCGGACAGCACTGGCATGCGGGTTCCTACCGGCGTTTTCCCTGGCAGGGATTCGCCGGGACCCGACTCCGGCCCCTGACTAGCCTCCGTACTCCCAGCCCAGTTCGCGTTCGATCAGCATCTCGCCGGAGCGGATGACATCGCCGTCGGTGACGCGGCCGATGACGATGGTGTGGTCTCCGGTTTCGAGGAACTGCTCGGCAACACAGGAGAACCAGCCGAGGGCATCGTTGAGCAGCGGGCAACCCTCTTCGCTGACGACATAGCTGAGGCCTGCGAGCTTTTCGACAACACCGGTGGCGTTCTGGCCCGTCCTACCCTTGATCTTGCTGTTATCGGCTGGCATCACGACTTTGCGGGCGATCTCGGCGCCGTCCTTTTCGTGGAGGAGGTTGACCGTGCACACGCCGGTGGCCTTCACGTTGCGGAGGGTGCGGGAGTCGTTTTCGAGGGCGACGGCGGCGAGGCGGGGGGTGAACGAGACCTGCATCACCCAGTCGGCGAGCATGGCGTTCAATTCGCCGTTGCCATCGTGGGAGCCGATGACGTGGACGCCATAGGAGAGGGCGAGCATGGCTTTAGCCGCGCCTTCGAGTTCGAGGGGCTTGCCGGGGATGTTGGGGAACTGGGATCCGGGATGAGTCATCGGGCATCACGCTCGGAGGTGGTGAGTCCAGTGTGCCACGCCGGGTGAGTCTGCGGGGCGCTAGAAGGCTTCGCCCTGGCTCCGGCAGATCTTCTTCATGGCGAAGTAGTAGCCGGCGCGGGTGAGGGCCTGGAGACGCCTGCGGTTGGCGGGCATGGCGTAGGACTCGCCTGAGGCGCAGAAGTCGGCGAGGGGCCGGATAGCTGTGTCCCAGGCAAGCTCGTGTCCGATGGCCGCGAGGTTGGCGCGGCAGGTATCCATGAACTGCCGGTCGTCGAGCATGCGCTCCATGGCCTCGACCACTGCATCGAGGTCGGCCTGGGGAACGGCGATGCCGAGGGGGTCGTTGGCAACGCGCTCAGCGAGGACATCGCCTCGGGTACATAGCAGGGGGATCCCGGCGCGGAAGAGTTCGACGTAGCGGGTACGGAAGGCGAAGCGGCTCTCGAGGGTTTCGTAGCCAAGGCAGATGGCGAATTCGGCTTCCGCGAGGAACTGGTCGAACTCGTCATAGGGGATCCAGCCGGGCAGGAAGAAGACGCTCTTGCCCTCCAGGCCAAGGTCGCTGGCGAGGTCGATTGCCGCCTTCGTCACTCCGGCATCGGGACTGGTGACGGCGTCGGGGTGACGGACGCCCATGAAGACGAGCTTGATATCGGGATGCCCGGGGAGGAGGCGTTCGACTGCGCGGATGGCGGTGAGGGGGTCGTACCACTCGGCGATGGAACCGTTCCAGAGGATGATGCGGCCCGACTGGCCGATGCCTGGCACCTCGGAGCGAAGACGGGAGGTGGTAGCGGTGAAAGGGGTTTGCGAGACACCGAAAGGGACGATATCGATGAGCCTTCGCAAAGACGGGTCGCGCTGGTAGGTGGCCGGAGGGACGAGGGCAAGCGCCATGAGGGCGCCAATCCACATGTCGCGCTGGCGCTGATCGGCGCAGAAGATGAAGTCCGCGAGTGTCAGCTGGTAATTGAGGTACCAGCGGTTGCCAGACATCCAGGTGCGGCGCCAGCCGGGCTGGATATCGCGGCGAGAGAGTTCCATCCACTCGATGAAGAACGGGGTGAAGGCATCGACCGCGAGGCGGGTGCGCCCACCCATGAGGCGGATGAACTGGGGAGGGAAGTTGCGGGCGATGGCGACATCGTGGTCCTGCGCGAGATAGCGGGCGTGGGCGTTGTGGATGTACTCCTGCATCTTGACGTTTGGGGCAGGCGGCTGGACGGGGGGCTTACCCCAGGGGACGGCGAGGGTGACCTCGGCTTCCGGGAGGACGCGACCGAGGGCGCCAGCGAGGTGGTAGGAGCGGAGGCCCGGCGCGGCCATGCGAGGGCCGATGCTGCCGCGGCTGAGGACCATGATCTTCAACCGGCAGCCTCCGACGCCGCCTCGATGGTGTCCAGGCC
>CAYPAZ010000318.1:0-2855 GCA_964408835.1 uncultured Anaerolineaceae bacterium | reverse complement strand
GAGGCTGTGGCTGAACGACGGCCGCGGCCGCTTCCGGGATGTGGCGCAGGTGGTGGAGTTCGCACGCATGCGGGGGACGCGGGTGATCGGCCCAAATTCGATGGGGCTGATCTCGCCGGGGAAGGCGAAAGTTGGCACGGTCGGCGGGCCGGCGCGCGACGCTGCGCGGAGCTTTGCCGCGGGGCGGGTAGGCGTCATGTCGCGATCCGGAGGGATGACTACCGAGATTGCGAGCCTGCTCTCGGCGGAGGGGCTGGGGGTCTCGACGGCGATATCGATTGGCGGGGACCCAATCGTCGGGTCCACGTTCGCGGACCTGATGCCATTGTTCGAAGCGGACGTGGAGACGGACGCGGTGGTGACCTTCAGCGAGCCGGGCGGGACGATGGACCACGCGCTGGCGGCCTGGGTGCGGGAGCACTCACCGCGGACGCGGATGGTGAGCTTCATCGCGGGGAGCTTCATGGCGGGGATGCCGGGGGTGCGGTTCGGACACGCCGGGACGATGGTCCGGAAGGAGGACGACACCGCGGCGGCGAAGGCCGCGGTGCTGCGGGAGGCAGGGGTCGTGATCGCAGCGCACCTCGCGGATGTTCCGGCGCTGGTGCGGGGTTCCTAACCGGGGGTGGGCCGAATCACGTCACCGCGGCCGGCAGGGAGAGGACGACCTCCATGAACCCGTCACGGCGGATGGCGCGGAGCTCTCCCTCGTGGGCGCGGACGACGAGCCAGGCGGCGTAGAAGCCGAAGCCAGCATCGGGCCCGACGGGTCGGTCAGCGCCGCCTGGGTCTGACCCGCTGGCGAGGCGGACGGCGACCATGTCGCCGACATGGTCAATGCTGAGGTCGACGGCTCCGCTGCCGGACCCGGCGCGGTCGACGCCCGTCGCGAGGCCGGCGACGGCCCGGGCCATCCGGCCACCGTCGCAGGTGACGTGGAGCTCTCCTGCGGCGGCTGGTACATCGAAGGCGATCGGAGCTGCCTGGGCGCTTGCCTGAGCGAGCACCGCCGCCAGGGAGTGCTGACCGAGCGAGAGGCGAGCGAGGCCGCGTTCGAGCCGGGAGACTTCCTGGAAGGTATCGGCGAGCGCGACGAGACCATCGACGGAGGCACGGAGCAGAGAGGCGAGATCGGGTTCGAAGTGGAGCGTCCCGGGCTGCCCAGAAGACTTCCCGAGCTCAAGGGCCATGACGAGTGACGTGAGGGGGGTGCGGATCTCGTGGGCGAAGGCGGCCGCGGTCTCCTGGCGGATATCGGGTGCGGAGCCGGAGAATTCCGGGTTCACGGGCCTGCGGCGCGGGCGCCAACAGCCTGCTCTTCGGCGTGGTAGGAGCTGCGGACGAGCGGCCCGGACTCGACATGGCGAAAGCCCAGTTCGAGGGCGCGATCTTTGAGTTCGGCGAACTCGTCGGGGTGCCAGTAGCGCTCGACCGGGAGGTGGTGCGCATCCGGGCGCAGGTACTGGCCCACCGTGAGGATGTCGACGCCGGCGGTGGCGAGATCGCGGAAGACGGCCAGGAGCTCTTCGCGGGTTTCGCCCAGGCCGACCATGAGGCCGCTCTTGGTTGAGAGCCCCGGGTCAAGGGCCTTCGCCCGGCTCAGGAGTTCGAGGGAGCGCTGGTAGCGAGCTTTCGGGCGGACGCGGCCGTAAAGGCGGGGGACCGTCTCGGTGTTGTGGTTGAGGATCTCGGGACGGGCGGCGACAACCGTAGCGAGCGCGTCCCAGTCCCCCATGAAATCCGGGATGAGCACCTCGATAGTGGTTCCGGGGCAGAGGCGGCGGGTCCAGCGGATGGTGTTCGCGAAGACAAGGGCGCCGCCATCGGCAACATCGTCGCGGTTGACGCTGGTGATGACGGCGTGGCGCAGGCCCATGGTCTCGATGGCACGGGCGACACGGAGGGGCTCGCCCCAATCAAGGCCCTGGGGCCGCCCGGTGGTGACCGCGCAAAAGCCGCAGGAGCGGGTGCAGGTATCGCCGAGGATCATGAAGGTGGCAGTGCCCCGGCCCCAGCACTCGCCGATGTTCGGACAGTGGGCTTCTTCGCAGACCGTGTGAAGGTCCTGCTCGCGCATGAGCAGCTGGAGCCGCTGGAAGTTGTCGCCGGCAGGCCAGCGGACTTTCAGCCAATCGGGCCTTGTTGCCGCAACACTCACCCGGCCAGCGTACCACCCCGGGATGCGGCAGGTGGCAAGAGGTTGTGACGCCGGATGCCAGGTGGCTGTTGTGATGGGCCAGATGGCGCTAAACTGGAGGCGTGCAGGAAGAGGGGTCGGCCAGTCCCGGGCTCGCGCGAGAATCGGCGCTTGTGGAGCGTTGGCTGCACGGGCTGCGGGGGCCGTTGCGGCTGCAGGATGGCAGAGCGATAAAGGTCGTGTTCCCCGGCATGCGGGGCGGGGCAGCCGGGCCGGACATCGTAGATGCGATCGTCGAAGTCGGCGGCGACGTTGCGCGCGGGGCGGTGGAGTTCCACCTGCTGGCTTCCGGGTGGGAGAGCCACGGCCACCACCGGGACCCTGCCTACGGCGCGGTGATGTTACACGTGGTCGGAAGGAACGACTCGCGGCGGTTGGCGACGGAGTCGGGAAGCGGCCGTGGGATACCGATCCTGGTCATGCCGGAGCGGCAGGAGGGCTTCCCACCGCCGTTCACGCCGCCGTGCGCGCTGGCCGGGAGGGCCGCAGCGAGCACGGCCCCGGCGTTGCGCAGGCTGGCGAAGCGGCGGATGCGGCAGAAGAGCACCCGGGCAACCACGCTGGTGGCGTCCGAGGGGGCGGGCCAGGCGTTGTACACATTGCTGCTGGAGTACAACGCCTGGCCCGCCCCCTCGGACGCCACCAGCGTGGTTGCCCG
>CAYPAZ010000317.1:0-2863 GCA_964408835.1 uncultured Anaerolineaceae bacterium | reverse complement strand
GAGGCGGCGGTCTACGCCGGGAGCCCGGGCTCAGATATCTACGACGACATCGAGTCGCTTGAGATCCCGGTGCGGGTGCTGCGGGCGAAGCAGCGGACGGAGGGGGCCGCGATGGACATGAGCGGCTCGCCGACGAATCCTGAGCTGGCCCGGCACTTCCGGCACGGCGAGGACGTGTACCTGCCGGAGTACTCGCACTTCATGCCGATGGAGGCGCCCGGGCTCATTGCAACGCAGGTGCTGGAGTTGGAGCGCGGCCTGAGCTAGTCCCGCTGGACGCCCGCGACAGCGATTCGCTCGGTGAGCTCGGGGAGCTCGGCGGCTTCTGCCTGGGCGGGGGGAGGGTCGATGGAGCATCCGAGCTGGGAGCAGGCGGAGTGCAGCTCGGCGATGAAGGTGGGGGTGAACCGAAGCGCGCCGTTGTAGTTCCCGTAGCCCGTTGTGTGCATGCCGATGGCTTCGCCGTAGTGGGGGGAGCCCTCGTTGCTGACGAAGACCGGAGCGCCACTCGTCCCGGCGGTGGTATCAACCTGGTGGTAGAGGAGCAAGTCGTCGACGGCCGCGAAGGCTGGCTGGCTGCCGGCCCACATGGTGCCGGTGGGCCGGTCGGCGGCGTAGCCTGCGACGGCGGGGGTGAGGGTCGGGCCGGTCAGGGTGGGGGTATCGAGGGCCGCGAGGCGGAACCAGGTGGCGCGAGCGTCGCCCGTGGCCAGGGCGACGATGGCCCAGTCAGCTTCGAGGGCACCGGTGGCGACCCAGCCGGGCGATACGAACCAGCTGGTGGCCCAGGCAGCTCCGAACGGCTCTATCGCCCCGTCCTTACCCGGCACGACCACGATCTCGGTGACCCAGCCGCGGTCCGCGCTATACAGGCAGTGACCCGCGGTCAGTACGACGTCGGGGCCGATGAGCATGCCCGTGCAGCGTCCGCGGAAGCCGAACTCGTCGAAGCGTTCGAGGTAGACGATGGAGTTGTACGGGAAGGCGGTTGTGGCGGTGACTCTCCAGCGCTCATCCTCATCGATGATGGACTGGCCTTCGACGGGGGAGTCGCCCTCGATGGTCAGGGCCGGGCGCTCTGGCCGCCATTCGGCCGCGGGGTCCGCGGAAGCCCCGGGCCCGAACGCGAAACCGGCGGTAAGGAGGAGGAGCAGGAGAAGGATGAGGCCGTAGCGCATGAGTAAGACTTCCGTTCAAGGACAGTAGACCCTTTTCGACGGCCCTGGAACCCGTTTGTCTACGCTCCGGCAACCGTTGTCCACCCGCGTCCACGCGTTGTCCACCCGCCGTCCACCGGCCGCTACACGTTGCGGAGCGCCGGCTGTACCCTGCTATCGATGCCGCAAGCCTCGTGCCACTACTGCGAAGAGCCAGCCGATGCCCAGTGTCCTTCCTGTGGGCGGCTGTACTGCCCCGAGCATGGCGATGACATTTGCGTGCGGTGCATGGCGCCGGAAGCTGGCGTGCCTTCCGCTGCGCTGTATCGCGGTTCGATTGCCGCGCTCCTGCTCGGGACTGCCGTGGCGGTCTTCCTGATCGTGAGCCCGCCGGAAGACCAGGCTTCGGGCGACGAGATCCGCGTGGTCTCCACGCCGACCTCGACGCCGGTGCCGCCGACAAGCACGAGGGCGCCAGCTGACGACGCGACACCCACGCCCCGGGAAGCGGCCACGCCCACGCCGCCGGTAACCGAGGAACCCGGGGTGCAGACGCACACGGTGGTTTCGGGAGAGACGCCGAGTGAGGTGGCGGCGCTCTATGGGGTGACGGTTCCCGAGTTGCAGGCGGCCAACCCCGAAGTCGATTTCTCGGTCTTCCCGACCGGCACCGTGCTGGTCATCCCGGGAGGCGGCGAGTGAGCCGGATCGACCCTCGCTGGTTGGAGGATGAGGAGATACAGCGACAGCTGCTAGCCGGGCGGGTGCGGCGCGGCCTGATCATCACGGCGCTGATCTGGACACCCCCGTTTCTTATCTGCGCGGCCCTGCTGCTGTTCTTCGGGTTCGATGTGCTGGTGAACGATGGTGACCGTGGGGGGACGTGGTTCCTGGTGGTGGTGCTGGCCGTGGTGAGCTTCCTGTTCGGGTCGCAGTGTATTCAGTCGCTGCTGGACCTTGCGCGTGGGGTGCAGGAGATGACCGGCGAGGTAACGCGGCGCTGGGCGCGAAGCGACTCGCTCGTGCTGCGGTCGCACTACATCCGGATCGGTAAGCAGATCCTGCGTGGGGACCGGCTGGCGCTCGAGCCATACCAGGAAGGGGACCGGGTGCGCGTGGTGTACTACCCCAATTCGGCGGTGGTGGTGGAGATTCGGCGGCTGCCTCCGCCGGAAGAGGAGCCGGCGGAGGAGTAGCGGCTCCGCGCCGGGAATCGGCGGCGAATGTAGACTCCGCCGCGTGAGTGAGCAGGGTGGGCCGGCATACCGGCTCATGCGCGACATGGCCGCGGACGAGCGGCCGAGGGAGAAGCTGGCGAAGGTCGGGCCGGGCCCCCTGAGCGACGCGGAACTGATCGCGCTCATCCTGGGATCAGGGACGCAGGGGCGGAACGTGCTGGACCTGGCGCGTGACATGCTGGCGGAGGCGGGAGGGATTGCGGGGCTGGTCCGGGCCGACGTGAAGCAGCTTCAGCGGTTACGGGGCCTGGGTCCGGCGAAGGCGGCGCAGATCGCGGCCGCCATCGAGCTTGGCCGGCGGATGCGGGACATCTCTCCGGAGTCGCGGCCACTGTTGCTTTCGGCGGCTGCGACCTACGCGTACATCGGTGGAAGGCTGTTCGGGCAGCCCGTGGAGCAGCTGTATGTGATAGCGCTGGACACGCGGGGCCGGCTGCTGGGCGAGCCGAAGCTCGTCGGCGGCGGCGT
>CAYPAZ010000316.1:0-2881 GCA_964408835.1 uncultured Anaerolineaceae bacterium | reverse complement strand
AGATCCGCGCCTGCCGCGCCCCCTCCTCCAGCCCCCGCGCGATCGCCAGCAACTGCTCACGGTCGGCCACCTGCACCGCCACGTAGTCCACCATCGCGATCGGCTCCGCCCCCACGCACACAATGTCGTTCGCGTTCATCGCCACGCAGTCGATGCCAATCGTGTCGAACTTCCCGATCGCCTCCGCCACGAGGATCTTCGTCCCCACTCCATCCGTCGAGATCGCCAGCCCGAGGTTGTTCCCGAGGTCGAGGATGTTCGCGTACAACCCGAAGTCTTCCGTCGGGCGGCCGTGGCTCGGGTAGGCGAAGGTTCGGCGGAAAAGCTTCAGCATCTCGCTGAACCCGCCGATCTCCTCGCTCGAGCGGACGCCCGCCTGGCTGTATCGGAGCTCCCCGGCTTCGTCGGTCACGGCCACCTCCCGGCCCGATACTCGCCGAGCCCTCCGGTGCGGTCAACGAAGAGCCGCCCGCCCACGTGCGCTATCCTGACCGGAGCACGGCGGTGGTGGGAGAAATGGACGACCAGGTCCCCGGCTTCACGGAGATCATGAGCCACTGGGCGTGGGATCCGCCCTGGTTGCTCGCTCTGATCGTGCCGGCGGTCTGGTACCTCCGCGCCTACCGTAAGCTCGCGACCACGAATCCGCGCGTGCCCTTCCCGCGCTGGAAGCCCGTCTCGCTGCTGCTTGGTCTGGCGCTCGTCGGCTTCGCCGTCCTCTCCCCGCTTGAGCACTATGGCAACCAGCTGCTCTGGGTGAACTTCACCGGCTTCCTCGTCCTGACCATGTTGGCGGCCCCGCTCATCCTCTGGTCCTCGCCTCTCACCCTCGCCTTCCGCGTCTCAGGTCCCCGGGGGCGGCGACGCCTTCGCACGGCCGCCCGTAGTCGCTTCGTCACCGCGGTGACCTTCCCGCCAGTCACGTGGTTCGCCTTCGCCGTCGCCACCTTCGCCTGGCAGTTCGCGGCTCCAACCGAATGGGCCGCCCGCAACGTCTTCGTCCGCGACTTCCAGCAGGCCTCCCTCCTCTTCGTCGCTCTGCTCTTCTGGTACCCCGCCCTCTATCCCGATCCCATCCGCTGGCGCCTCGCCTACCCCGTGAAGGCGCTCTATCTCGTGGTCGAAATGGCCCACAAGGCGCTCTTCGGTGCGTTCTTCCTGAGCACCTCCACCCCGATCCACCCCTACTTCGCCGAGAACGCCCCCGCCTGGGCCCCCTCGCCCATGACCGACCAGACCATGGCTATCGTCATCCTCTGGCTCGCCGGCAACGGCATCTTTGTCGCCATCGCCGCTGGCCTCTCCGTCCTCTGGATCCGCCACGAGGCCCTGGATGCCGCTCGCACCGACCGTCGCATCGCCCGCCAGCGGGAAGAAGAGCGCCGGCGGAAGGAAGCCCTTCAGCAGGTGTTCCAGCGGTGATTCCGCGCCAGCCTCGGAGGCCTTACGCTTTCGCGAAGTGACCCGAATCCTCATCCTCTCACGCGCCAACCTCGGCCGCTTCGTGTCCGCCCCCGGCATCCGCGCCACGGCCATGGCCCACGTCGTCGCGAAGCATGTCCCCGGCGCGCGGGTGACACTCGCCGGCCCCAACGCCGATGCCGAGTTTCCCGCCGATGCCCCATTCGAGTACACCAGCTTCCATCGCCGCACCGTCCTCCCCCTGATCGCGCGCCACGACATCATCGTCACGGGTGGGATGCCGCCCCACTCCGCCCTCCTCTGGCCCAGCAAACGCTTCGTCGTCGACCTCTTCAGCCAGTACGCCATGGAGTGGATGGAGATCGGCATCCAGCAACACGTCGGCCCCTCACGCCACGCCTGGGTCCACCGCACCCGCGCCATCCTTGCCATGCAACTCACGCTGGCAGACTTCGTCCTCTGCTGTAACGAACGCCAGCGCGATAGCTACCTCGGCATGATGATGTCCCTCGGCTTGGTCAGCCCACGCGCCTACGACGCCGACCCCACCCTCCGCAGCCTCATCGACTCGGCCCCGCATGGCATCCGTCCCGAGCCGCCTGTTCCCGGACCACGGGTCCTCCGCGGCGTCCATCCCGGGTTCAAAGAAACCGATAAGATCATCCTCTGGAACGGCGGCATCCTTCAGTGGTACGACCCCGCCACCCTCCTCGAAGCCCTCAAGATCCTCAACCGCGACGATGTCAAGCTGCTCTTCCTCGGCGCCTCCTACCCTGGCCTCGTCGATCTCGGCAAGGGTGGCCGCTTCCAGGATGCCCGCGCCATCGCCCGCGAGAACGGCCAACTAGACCGCACCGTCTTCTTCGACGACGGCTGGGTCCCCCACGACGAAGCCAGACAGTACGTCCTCGAAGCCGATATCAGCGTCTGCTCCTACTTCGACAACCTTGAGACGCGATACAGCCACCGCACCCGCTTCGTGGACCTCATCTGGGGCGAACTCCCCTTCATTTGCACCCATGGAGATATTCTCGCCCAGGACGTCGAGGACCGTGGATGGGGTAGCGTCGTCCCCCAGGAGGACCCTCGCGCCCTCGCAGCCGCCATCGCGAAGCTCCTCGATGACCGCGAGTACTACGCCCGCTGCAAAGCCAACCTCGCCGCCGAACGTGAACGCCTCCAGTGGGATGTCACCATGAAACCGCTCATCGATTTCTGCAAGCAGCCGGACCCGCTCGCCAGCCCCAAGTGGGAGCGCGTCCCCGGGTTGGTTCAGCGCCTGGGAATCTACGCGCTCCGGCGCACAATCTTCGGCGCCGCCGACTGGTGGGTTTCGAAGTACCGGCCGCCGGCCTACCTACCCCCGCCACCTGAGGGCCTGGACACCATCGAGGCGGCGTCGGAGGCCGCCGGTTGAAGATCATGGTCCTCAGCCGCGGCAGCATCGGCCCTCGCATGG
>CAYPAZ010000315.1:0-2907 GCA_964408835.1 uncultured Anaerolineaceae bacterium | reverse complement strand
GAGGGGATCAGCGGTCCTTGAGGAGGGACGCGATGTCGGCCCGGGCGACGATGAGCCCACCGATCGGGGCGAGGAGGCCGGCGAGGAGGGCGATCTGGGTTGCCGTCTGAGCGGCGATGCGGAAGGCGTCCCATGAGAGGTCGGAGGCGACGCCCTGGCCAACGACCGCCCAGAGCAAGCCCGCGAGGAAGCCGGCGGCGATGACGAACCAGGCTTCGACGGCGCCGAGGACGAAGACGACGCTGCGGGAGCCGCTGAGGGCGAGGTAGAGGCCGATTTCGGCGCGGCGGAACCAGGCGTCGAGCCAGAAGAGGGCGGCGATGAGGAGTGCGACGACGGCCCAGCCCCGCGCCTGGATGCGGGAGTCGAGTTCGGCGACGGGGTCGAGGGCGAATTCGCCGGCGCGGAGGTAACGGCGCACGGTGGGTGGTTCGCCAGAGGTGGCGAGGGCTGCGGCGACGGCATTGAGGCCGCCCTCGTACGCGCCGGGGGTGAACTCGACCCAACACTGCTGGGTGCCACCGGAAGGGGCCGCGACGTCGATGACCGAACGGACGCCTTCGGGGTAGCGCCGGTCGGTGTCGAGGACGGCTGCGATGGGGACGGGGCCGTCTTCGGTGACGAGGAAGAGGCCCGGGCGGAGACCGAGCTCGGAGGCGGCGGCCGTACCGACGACGAAGCTGCCTTCGGTGGGCGGGAACGCCGCCCGGGACCCGGACCAGACGGCAAGGATGCCTTCGGTGACAGTGATGCGGCGGAAGAGGGAACCGGGCGCGGAGCCGAAGGAAGCCTGGCCGCCCGTGCCGAGGACAGCGCCCGAGGCCCGGACTTCGGGATGGTGGGCGAGGCCGGCGCAGACTGAGGCAGGGAAGGGGGCTTCGCCGTGGACGACGACGACATAGCCGCCGGCGGCTTCATAATTGCGGGCGTAGTCCTTGAGGTCGTGGACGTCGGCCAGCTCGATGTAGGCGACGGAGCCGATGAGCCCGGCGGCGGCGATGAAGAGGATGGCCGCGCGGATGGGGTTGGCGGCGACGTTTTCGAGCCCTTCGCGGAGCAGTACGCCGAGCCGCCACCTCACTGCACTTCTCCTGTGATGAGCCTGCCATTTTCGATGCGGATGACCTGTTCGCACTGCGAAGCGACAAATGGGTCGTGAGTGGCGATGACGACGGAGGTTTCGGGCGAGCGGGCGCGGAAGAGGGCTTCGATGACCGAGCGTGTGGTGGCGTTGTCGAGCTGGCCGGTGGGCTCATCGGCGAGGATGAAGGCGGGGCGTGGGGCGAGGGCGCGGGCAATGCAGACCCGCTGGAGTTCGCCGCCGGAGAGGCTGGCGGCTCTACGGTGGGCCATTGGCGCGAGGCCAACGGCTTCGAGAGACTGGATGGCGCGCTCACGGGCGGGACCCCGGGGCCACCCCTGGGCGAGCAACGAGACGGTGACGTTATCGATAGCGGCGCGACGGCCGAGGGCATTGGCGGTCTGGAAGACCCAGCCGAAGGCGGACGAGGCGATGCCCGAACCGTGGACGGTGCGGCCATCGATGGTGACCGACCCGCGCGATGGCTTGAGAAGGCCGCCGAGCATCATGAGGAGGGTGGTCTTTCCGGAGCCGGAAGGGCCCATGAGGGCGACGGTTGTGTGAGGGGGAATAGTGAGGTCGACACCGTGGAGGACCGGCAAGCGCTGCCCGGGGTAGGTATGGGTGACGGCGCGGACTTCTAGGGGCATGCGGGCGATTCCAGGACCTGGGAGGGGTTGGCGAGGACCGGCTCCCCGGCGGCGACCCCGGAGGCAAGGGTGGTGACACCGAGGCGAGAGCCAACCACCTCGACGGGGACGGCCGTGAACTCCTGGCCAGCGGGGACCCATACGCAAAGGCGGCCGGCGGAGTTGCTCATGACGGCTGAGGATGGGATGGCGGCGGTATCGAGGGGTTCGGCGCGGCGGACGGTAGCACGGAAGTCGGTCCGCTGGTCCGGGAACAGTTCGGCGAGGGTGGCCAGAGCTTCGGGGGCGATGGCCGAGGTGAGGGGGTCGACGGGGAATTCCTGCCCGGAGAAGTCGAGCACCCATTCGACTTCGGGATGGAGTTCGAGGCGGCCGCCGCCCTGACCGGGGATGCCGCCGGCCTGGATGGGGGATACGGCGGCGTTGGTAAGCGATGCTGCAGAGATGGCAAGCGTGGAGCCCGGGGAAGGGGCAGCGGTGCCGCGGGTGAGGTGGAGTTCGAGGAGTTCGAAGGTTGGGTTTGGGAGCCAGACGAAGTAGGCAGGAAGGAAGACGCCGGTGGGGTTTTCGACGCCGAGGATGGATTCGAGGGCCCGAATTGCGGTTACGGTGGCGAGGGTGGCGGTCTCAGCTGGGGGCGGGTCCGCGGTGAGAAGGCCGAGCTGAACGAGAATGTCGTTAAGGGCGGCGACATCGGGGCCAGTGGCGTTGCGGGCGATGGGGCGGTGGAAGGGGTCGGGGGAGTGGGCAGCGATAACGCCGACGCCATTGATGGCGGCGATGCCGGAGCCCGTGGTGAGGGTCTGGCCGGGCTGGGCGTAGATGCGGGTGACGGTGCCGGACCAGGGGGGTGAGAGGAGTTCTTCGCCGGCATCCCAGGTGAGGCGGACTTCGACTGGTTCGGAGCCGGTTTCGACGCGGGCGGTGGCTTCAACGATGAAGGGGACGGCATCGAAAGTGACGCCTTCGACGGAGTCGTCGCGGAAGGCGAGGATGATCGCGAGGATGGCCGCCGGGACGAGCGCGAGGATGAGGAAGGCGGCGGCGACGCGCAGGATCGGCATTGGGTGTCCCTCCTATGCAGTGCGCGGGGCGATGGTACATGATTCGCGCGGGTTACGGGTTACGGGTTAGGGGAGGATAGCGGATGGAGGCATGCGCCAGATGGGGGGTTAG
>CAYPAZ010000314.1:0-2909 GCA_964408835.1 uncultured Anaerolineaceae bacterium | reverse complement strand
GAACGCGGCGCTCGGCGATCCCGCGTTCGATGTTGCGATTACCAGGTTCATTCTCGTGCGCGGCCCCGCCGAAGCAGCAGGCGCTGCCCGGGTAGGTCTTGAACTGATCCGGCGGATGATCGCCCGGCGCTACGTGCAGCGTTACCGGAAGCTCCACCCGGTCGCACCCGCCTCTCTCGACTACTACGAGGCCGCCCGGATCACCATGGCTCTGGTGAGCGCGGCCGAAAAGCGCGCCGGCGCCACCACCTCGGACCCCTACGCCTGGGACCTCCCCGGCATGTCCGAAACGCTGCGTGGGCGGTTCAGGCAGCTCACGGGCGTTGCCATCACATAGTCACCAGATGGTCGGCGCCCCCAGCGCGGCCAGCCCGGGGTCGGCGGCAGATACCATGCGTTCGTTGCCTGCCCGGGAGATGACCTCCGCCGTCGGTCACTTCCGTCTCCTCAGCTGACCCACTGCTTCGCCAACCCCGCAGCCGCCCCCGCAAGGACTACGAGGGCGCTGTTGGGGTTGCGCACCAGCAACACCACAGCAGCAGCCGCCAGCAACGTGATCCCGAACCAGTCGTCCACCACCTCTCGCCCCAGCTGGATCACCACTACCCCGATCAACGCCACCGCTGCCACGTTGACGCCGTCCAGGAACGCGCTTGCCCAGGTGGACTTGCGCAGGCGCGGTACCAGCGGATGCGTGATGGCGACGAACACGAACGATGGGATGAATATCGCCGCGGTCGCCACCGCCGCTCCCTGCCAGCTCCCAACCAGGTAGCCGAGGAACGTCGCCGAACTGAACAGCGGGCCGGGAGTGAACTGCCCCACGGCCACCGCATCAACCAGCTGCTGCTCCGTCACCCACCCACGATTCGTCACAAAGTCTGTCTCCATGAACGAGATCAGCACGTAGCCGCTCCCGTAGAGCAGTGCGCCGATCTTCAAGAACACCAGGAAGAGTTCGAGGTGGCTGTAGCCGGGCGGGCTCGTCACCAGCCACGGCAACGGGAAGAGCGCCGCCGCTGTCGAAGTCAGCCTGCGCCCAAAGCGCCACGCCATAATCGCCCCACCAGCGCCGAAGATGATGAACACTTCCGTCACGCCCATCACCGCCAGCGCCACCGCCGCGACCCCGACCACCATCGTCTCCCACCCCTTCACAACCGCCGACCGCAGACCCCAGAGCGCCTGCACGATCACAGCGAGGATGACCGGCTGGACTCCGAGCAGCAGCCCCTCCGCGGCGGGGGTGTCGCCATACTCCACGTACGCCCAGGCGAACGCGAGCACGATCACCACCGCAGGGAAGATGAACGCGGCCCCGCCCAACCACAGCCCCCACCACCCGGCCCGCCGGGCGCCAAGGTGCATCGTCAGCTCCGTCGAGTTGGGGCCGGGGATGAGGTTCGTGACGCCCAGGAGGTCCACGAAGTCTTCGTCGCTGATCCACTTCCGCCGCCGGACTAGCTCCCGGCGCATGATGGCGATGTGCGCCGCCGGACCGCCGAACGCGATACACCCCAGCGTGAAGAAGTAGCGACCGACTTCCGCCAGCGCTGCGCGGCTCGGCCCGGTTTCTGGCTGCACGCGCAGAGCCTAACCGTCCGAGCCCTTGTTCGGTGTTAACCGCGCTGCCCTGGCCGGCCCCTGATCGCATCGTGGATTCCTTCCACGTACGCGAGGGCTTCGACGCCCTGCGGGGTCAGGCGGTAGAGGGCTGCCGGTGGGAAGGTCGGCAGCACCTCGCGCTCCAGCAGCCCCGCCGCGCCGAGGTCCCGGAGAGCACTTGCCAGTGCCCGTGACGTCACCCCGCCGACCGCTTCCTTGATCTCGGAGAAACGCCCTTCCCCTCGGCCAAGCGCCGCCACCACCGGCATGGACCACTTCCTCAGCCCGATCTCGTGAATCTCTGCCCCCCGAAGGGACGTCACCAGGCCGTGGCAGTCTCGGCCTATCCAGCGCCCCCACTCGTCAAGGAGGTACTCCGGCCGGAGGGGATGCCCGTAGCCCGGGTTCCGCATCACGAGCTTCGCGTCAATGAGCGCCCGGAGGATAAACCGCAGCGACTCCCGCCCGACGCCGAGCCGGCGTTGGAGCGTCACGAACTTCGCCCCGTCCAGGGCCCAGATCTCGCCCACCACGGGCACCGCCCACCGATGGTGGAACAGGCGCACGAGCGTGGGGTGGACCGTGGCGGTCGTGGGGATTGACATGGAACTGCTCTAAGTATACTTTTCTCCCCCTAACTCTGCCCGGAGGCATTGAACCACCCATGGCCAGCATCCCCTATAACGCCACCGTTACCTGCGCCACCAGCGTCAAAGACATGGCCGCCTCTATCGACTGGTACGTCGACAAACTCGGCTTCGAACTCGACTACCGCCTCGACGACATTGGCTGGTGCGAGCTGCGCTCCCCGGTGCCCGGCGTCACCGTCGGCCTGTCGCAGGTCGAGGAGGTGCCGAACCCGGGTGGTGCCGTGCTCACCTGGGGCGTGACCGACATCGACGCCGCCCGCGCCGAGCTCGAAGGCAAGGGCGTCCGGTTCGACGGCGAGACGCGGACGATCCCCGACATGGTGAAGCTCGCCACCTTCTTCGACCCCGATGAGAACACCTACATGCTTGCCCAGACGCTGATGGCCGGCTGACCGGACTTGGGGGCGGTTGGGCCGGAGCGCCAACGCCGCGCATAATGCCCCCATGCGCACCGCCCGGCGCCTCATCGTCACGTTGCTGCTCGCCGGGCAACTCTTCTGGATCGCAGTCTCGCTCTACGAGTCGGCGATCACGCTGCTGGGCCGCCTGCGCCGCAGCCCGGCCGCCATCCGCCCCGAACCTCCCATCCCCGTCCCCCGCGTCGCGGCCGTCGTCTGCACCCGGAAGGACGAGAACGTCTATCTCGACGCGATG
>CAYPAZ010000313.1:0-2913 GCA_964408835.1 uncultured Anaerolineaceae bacterium | reverse complement strand
TGTTTCTGGACGAAGTCGGGGAAGCTCCGCTCCCGCGGCGCGACGACGTACCGGACGTTGAACAGGTTGTACTGCTCCGGCCGCGTCTCATCGAAGAGCACGTGGACGTCGCCGTTCAGCGACCACGGATGGTACAGCCGCCCCAGCGTATCGACGCCCGACCCCGTCAGCAGGGCATACATCGGGATGCTCCCGGTGCGGTAGTCTCCGCCCCACTGGGCCGAGAGCCCGGCGTACACGCGCCCCGGGGGTAGCTCCTCGAGCGCCGTGAGCAGTCCGTCGAGGTCGCCCCCGGCAGCTGTCACCGTACTGGCGGTTGAGTGCATGAAGTCGCGGTTCCGCTCGAGGTAGTCGATGCGCTCCGAGTACACGGGGTACAGGAGGGCCACGGTGAGCAACGTGGTCACCGCGATGGCACCGCGGTGGTTCCGCGCCAGCGCCCATCGCCAGGGTGCCGCCAGCCCGATGCCGATGAGGAAGAGCCCCCCGAGGTGGACCCCTGCGATAAGCCGGTGCAGGTAGAGATCGCCCCCGAGGGGCGTGACGTCGAACAGCGATCCCCACGTTGGCCGGCCGAAGTACAGGAGGAGCCACAGCACGCCAACCACCGCCGGCACCCGGAATCGCTCCGCCCGCCACGCCAGGAGGCAAGCGACCAACCCCAGCCCGGCAATCAGCGAGAGCGAGGGGAATCGCCCGAAGTCGAACAAATCGCCGCCGAAGAGCCGTCCCAGCACCCACCCCGCGCCGAAGGAGTCGTACTTGTAGCTGGCGTCCCAGACGCTCTTGTTGAGGTAGCCACTATCGAGGAGCAGGGGCACCAGGAAGTACGAAGCAACGAGTCCGAATGCCGCGAACAGGACGAACGCCCGCCGCGCCCGGGTCCAGATCTCGCGCCGGTCAGCCCGCAGCAGCACCACCAGCGCGAGCGACCCGATAGCGATGTACCCGAACGCCAGGTGCGAAAGCGCCGTCGCGGTGAGCAGGAGCACGGCCAGGAAGTACCCCCGGCCGTCGCGGATGGTGACGTAGCCCTGCGCGATCGCCGGCGGGAGCAGCACCATGCCCCACAGCTGCGTGTACAACCCCCAGCCGATCCAGACATAGCTGTTCAGGTCGAACCCGAACAGGCCCTCGGTCGCCAGCAGCCCCGCAGCCAGCCCCGCCATCCCTCCTTCGAGTTCGCCGAAACCCAGCCGCCGCATCGACCAGTACATCGAAAGCGGGAAGAAGCAGAGGAGCAGGTAGGCAGTCCAGTGAAACGTCGTCAGCAGTCCCAGGCCCGACACTTCGTGGAAGGCGGCCGGGACGACGTACGGCAGGTGCTGGTAGTAGTGGAAGATGGGGAACCCCATCGAGATCTCGCCCACCCACGGATCCGTCGGGTCGGCCCTCGCATCGAGCGCCTGTGCGGCATGCCCGATGTTCAGCGAATGGAAGACGAAGTCGTTCAGGTCCGGTGGGCGGTCACGAACCTCGGGGAAGAGAAAGTACAGGTTGAACAGGACCGCGAAGGCGACCAGGGCCAGCCCGGCCGTGCGCATCCACCGACCCGCTGGAGCCGGACGTGCGTAGTCGGCCCGCACACCGACGAGGTGTTCTTTCGCCCTCGCAGCCACGCGTCGCATCGCGACTTCGCCGTCCCAGGACACCCTCTCCCCCTTGCCGGGCCGCCGCTCGCTACGCCGGCCCGGTCACTCCCGGTACTCCTGCGGCTCAGGCGAAGGTACTGGTAGTGCCGCGGCCCCCTTTCGTGAGAGGAGCACGCCGGGCGAGAAGCGCCCGAAGGTGACGTAGTGGTTCAGGACGAAATTGAAGAACGCCGCCCCACCGATCCCTACGGCGCCCGCCAGCAGCAGCGGCATCACCGGCTCGACGCCCAGGAAGATGAGCAGGTTGAGGCCCGCCGTGACCGCGATGAGCCCGTGGAACGTGAACCAGCGCTCGACCAGCGTCCGCCGGATGTTCCCCGTCGGCATCCGGTCGTGCCAGGTGAACACCTGGCTCAGCCCGAACTTAAGCTGTGCCGAGACAGCTAACCCGACCGCGTTCGCGAGGAAAGCGGCCAGCCCCTGGTGCGAAAGGGCCCCCAGGATCCCGAGCTGCACCACCGCGCAGACGCCTCCCACCGCCGCGAACCGCAGTGGCCGCAGAGAGTCGGTGAATAGCCTCTCCATGAACAGGTGAGGCCATCTCTTGAGAAGGCGGGCGCGCAGAATCGAGGTGCTGGCCACGTCACTGCGCCGGCGTGGCGGTGGCGATGGGCGACGGGTCGGGCAGTTGCGCATTAAGCGCCCGGGCCTGGCCGATGGCCGCGTCGCCTTCAGCCGCGCTGCCGAGGGCCCGCAGCACGATCCCCATGTTGTAGTACGCCGCCGCGTTCTCCGGCTCCAGGGTTGTCACGCTCCTGAACAGGTCGACCGCCTCCTGGTACTGCCCGGTGTCCCTCTTCAGGATAGCGAGGTTGAATTGGGCAGCGACGAACGCGGGGTCGATCCCAAGTGCGATGCGGTAGTGGTTCTCGGCGTCGGCCATGCCGCCCGTTGTCTGCGATATGAGCCCGAGGTTGTAGTACGCGAACTTGTTGCGCGGGTCCAGCCTCAGCACCTCGAGGTACAGCTCCCTCGCTCGGTCGAGCTGCCCCGCGTTATGCGCCGCGATCCCCTCAGAGAGCGCCTCGCTCGCCTTCTCCGCGTCCGACTTTCCTCCCCCGCAACCGGCGAGGACGGCAACGAGCAAGAGCAGGAGCGCACAGCCTGTTGCAGGGCGGGAGAGGCGGGGCATGGGCGGTGTCCCTCGTCGTGGTCTCGGCCAGCGTCGCCGGAGGATGGCCCCCTCCGAGTTGTGTTTTGTGACGGTAGCAGCAGCGAAACTTACAAGCTCCGAGCCCTGAGCGAGTCGTTTCCGACCGCC
>CAYPAZ010000312.1:0-2937 GCA_964408835.1 uncultured Anaerolineaceae bacterium | reverse complement strand
GCGAGCTTCGGCGGGATTAGCGTTCCGGGAATCGAGCCGCCGGCGGGCCTGCCTCGACTCGCCCGCGCATGGACTATCGAGGCCCGCGACGACCAAAGCCATATCGAGGTGTACATGGTGATCTTCCCGGCGGGGCGTCAGGTGATAGCGGTGTATGCGGGCGGAGAGGAGATCAGCGAGTTCAGAGGCGAGGCGGAGCGTCTCAGCCGGGAGCTTGCAAGCCGCGCTACTCGGTCGGAGTCGCCGTAGCGTCCCCACCCTCGGGCGTGCTCGTCGGGACGGCCGTCGGAGTCACACCGGGCTTAAGCGTCGCGGTGATCGTCACGGAGATCATCACGTCTCCCACCTCCAACTGGTCCACGACATCCATTCCCTCGATGACCTCGCCGAACGGAGGATACTTGCTCCCCGGCGCATCGAGCCCGGGGTTGTCCTTCAGGTTGATGAAGAACTGGCTGCCGAAGGTGGTGGAGCCCCCGGCTCGTGCCATGGAGATGCGACCACGGTCGTTCGGGATGTCGTTGTCCTCGACCTGCGTCTCGTACCCCGGGCCCCCAAAGCCAGTACCCAGCGGGTCACCACCCTGGGCAACGAAGTTCGGCTCCACTCGGTGGAAGACCAGGCCGTCGAAGAAGTTGTTCTGAGCGAGGAAGACGAAGCTGTTGACCGTGTTGGGCGCTTCGTCGGCAAAGAGCTCGATAACGATCTCGCCCTTCGCCGTGTTGATCGTGGCGGTGTAAGTGTAGGCGTCCGGGTCAATGACAGCTTCGGCCCGTGGGAAGTTCCGCGGGTTCGGTGTCGGTGTCTCGCCGGGGGTCGTCGTCCCGTCTGGAGTCGCGCTGGGGGAGAGCGTAGGAATGTCGACGGGGTTTCCGGGGTTCGCACCGCGACCGCCGGCCACGGCTGCGATGACCACACCACCGACCATGATCGCCGCGCCACTGATGTAGAAGATCTTCGCGTTCTGGAGGATGTTGAACGGGAACGGGGGGCGGTACTTCACATCCGGTTGGCCGGATGCGCTCGACCCGTACGCCTTGCGGCGGGTAGATCGTTGTGCCAGGTGTTGTTGTTCGCGACGGCGCCGTTTGGCCAAGCCCCATACCCCTCAGCTGAAAACCGGGCCCGGAGACCCTTCAGTTCGAGTATACGAACGGCCCTTCTTGGGAGAAACCAGGCCAGGGAAAGCCGCCTTGTCAGCCGCCGAAGCCGAGCCCGGCCAGCGCCTCCCGCGCGACCTTCCGGTCATCCCATGGCCGCGCCTCGGTGCCGTAAATGATCGACTGCTCATGGCCTTTGCCACAGATCAGCACGACATCTCCGGCAGCCGCTCGTCCCAATGCCTCCTGGATCGCCTCCGCCCGGTCCTCCACCTCTATGAAGTCCTCCCCTCGCACGCGGCCAGCGCCCTCCGCGTGGCGCCCGATCTCCGCCACAATCGCTCCGGGGTCTTCAGAGCGAGGGTCCTCATTCGTGAACACCGCGAAGTCGGCGCCCTCGGCCGCGGCCCGCCCCACGCCAAAGCGCCGGCCCGGATCACGCTCGCCTGCCGCGCCAACGACGATGATGAGCCGCCCCGTGACCACCTCGCGCAGCACCTCGAGCACCTTCCGGACCGCGTCACCGGTGTGGGCATAGTCGACGATCACCTCGAACGGCTGCCCCGCTTCGATTCGCTCCATGCGCCCCGGAACCCCGGGGCATGCCCCCAGCCCGGCGGCTATCGTCCGGGGGTCGATGCCAGCTGCCAGCCCGATCGAGGCAGCGGCAAGCGCGTTGTAGACGTTGAAGAGAGCGGGCAGCCGGATGCTCGTCTCTGCAAGCCCCTCTGGCGTCACGAGCCGGAAGTCAGACCCCGATGCGCGCAGATGGATGTTGCGGGCGACCACCTCGGCCTCGCGCGACTCGAGGCCGTAGCGGAGCCCCTGGGCCTCGCTCCGCGACAGCATGTAGTTGCTCGATGGGTCGTCCGCGTTCGCGATCGCTACCTTGGGCACGTCTTTGTCGGCAGCGCGATCTAGCGCTTCGAATAGGAGACCCTTGGCTTCGCGGTAGGCTTCGAACGTCTGATGGAAGTCCATGTGGTCGCCGGTCACGTTGGTGAAGGCAGCGATGTCGTACTCCACCTGGTCGAGGCGGTGAAGGGCGAGCCCGTGGCTCGTTGACTCCACCACCGCGAAGTCGCATTCGGCGTCGACCATTTGCCGCAAGAGGCGCTGGACTTCGTTCGCTTCCGGGGTAGTCATGCGGGTCGTGTTGCCGTCAGTTTCGCCCGCGATTTGCACATCCACCGTGCCCAGCCGCCCTACACGCGCTCCGGCCATCTCGAGAACGCTGGTGGCAAGGTAGCTGGTCGTCGTCTTGCCGTCGGTGCCGGTGACTCCGATCACGACCAGCTCCCGCCCCGGGTGCGCGTAGAACCACGCCGCCACCTCCGCCAGCGCGATGCGGGTGTCATCCACCGCGACAATGGCAGCCTCACCGGGGAGGTCCTTCCACGAAGCCTCGCGGTCCGCCTGGACGACGATCACTCCCGCGCCGGCAGCCACCACCGCGGGCAGGAACGAGTGGCCGTCGACGTTGAACCCCGGGATCGCGACGAACAGCGACCCTACGGCCACCCGGCGCGAGTCGTGTTCAACACCTGTGACCGTGCCCGCGAGCTCGCCACGGACGAGCCGTGCGCCGGTGACTTCGGTCAGCAGGGAGCCAACACCACGGGACATCTGACCATCCGAAGGGGACATCTCGACCGGAGAGGGCTGCCGGCTACCCCAGGGCGGAAGCTTACCACTCCGCCGCTGCGCCGCTGACCCCGAGGGTGACGTGGCGCACAATGGCGTGGGCCGGGGTGGCGGAATGGCAGACGCAGCGGACTTAAACTCCGCGGCCGCAAGGCATGTGGGTTCGAATCCCACCCCCGGCACCATCCGGCCT
>CAYPAZ010000311.1:0-2942 GCA_964408835.1 uncultured Anaerolineaceae bacterium | reverse complement strand
CGCCGCTTCTTCCCCGTCATCGCCACCTTCTTCCTCTTCATCCTCGTCGGGAACTGGCTGGCGCTCATGCCGTTCTACAAGACCATCGGAGTCACCAACGACTACGGCCACGAAATCTTCCACGAGATCCAGCACACACACGAAGAGGGCCATACCTTCGAGGACAAGCACCACTTCCTCGCCTGGCAGATGGAAGACCAGTCCGGCATCGGCGTCGCTCCCATCGGCGCCAGCACCTTCAAGTTCGACCTCCACGAAGGCGAAGAACCCTCCGAAGCTCTCGACCACTACATCGTTGCTCTCGCCGAGTTCTACACCGACTTCGAACCCCACGAATCCGACGGCCATGGTCTGACTGCCGAAGATGTCGCCGGCGCGCTCGCGGCCCTCGATGCCGACCCCCAGGCGCCGAAATTCATCCGCGCCGGGACCCCCGGCGTCGATGGCCATGCCGTCCCCAGCGCCTTGCTCGGTGAATCCTTCGTCGCCCTCGATTTCCCCGGTGATAAAGTCGCGCTCGTCTACCCCTTCCTCCGCGCCGCATTCAGCGACCTCAGCAACACCCTGGGGCTCGCCATCGTCGCGTTCCTGATGATCGAATTCTGGGGTTTCCGCGCCCTCGGCTTCGGCTACCTCGGCAAGTTCTTCGTGAACCCGCTCAAGAGCCCAATCATGACCTTCGTCGGCTTCCTTGAGCTCCTCTCCGAATTCATCCGCATCATCAGCTTCAGCTTCAGGCTCTTCGGCAATATCTTCGCCGGCGGCGTGCTGATCCTGATCATGACCTTCCTCGTGCCGTTCGTGGCGCCGCTTGGCATCTTCGCCCTCGAACTCTTCGTCGGGCTCATCCAGGCGATCGTCTTCTCACTCCTTGTCCTCGTCTTCGCCGTTGGTGCTGTTGAAGCCCACGGCGAAGACCACGAAGAAGGGCATCACGGCGATGGCGAAGGCCATCCCGAAGATGCCCACCACACCACAGGGGCTGCACAGGCCGCCGAGGCCTGATTCAATCACCCATCCCAAATCGCGCCAGGGATAGGGCGCAACCGGAGGACCAGACAACCATGGACATTTCTAGCATCCTGCCGCTGTTCTTGTTCGTAACGACCGAGAACGCGGACGTGGGCAAGGCCATCGGTGCCGGCATCGCCATGGGCATCGGCGCCATCGGCCCCGCCATCGCCATCGGCATGCTCGTCGGCCGCGCAATGGAAGCCCTCGGGCGCAACCCCGAAGCTCGCGCCGCCATCCAGACGAACATGATCCTCGGTGTCGCATTCGCGGAAGCCATTGGCATCTACGCTCTGCTCACCGCTCTCATCATCGCGTTCGTCATCTAAACGGAATCGAGGTCGCCCAATGGGCCAGGCATTCGAAGCGCTCGGTATTAACGCCCCGGCGCTCATCGCGTCCATTGTGAACTTCGTCATCCTGTTCATCATCCTGCGCATGCTGCTTTTCAAGCCCATCATGCGCATGCTCGATGAGCGACGAGATCGCATCGCAGAAGGTCTCAACGCCGCCGAAAAAGCGCGCGCTGAGGCCGCCCAGGCTGAGGTCAACATCCAGGCCCAGCTCGATGCTTCCCGCCGCGAGGGACAGGAACTCGTCGCCAACGCCCAGCAGATCGCAACTCGCCTCCAGGCCGAAGCGCGTGAGCAGGCCGCCCGCGACCGCGAAGCCGGACTCGAACGCGCCCGCGCCGAAATCCAGCTCGAACGTGACCGCGCCATCGCCGACCTCCGCCAGGAGTTCGCCAGTGTCGCCGTCTCCGCCGCCGAGCGCGTTATCAATCAGTCGCTCGACCGCGAAGCCCACCGTCGCATCATCGATGAGGCGCTCGCGGATTCAGACTTCGCGGAGCAGAACTGACCCATGGCCAACGAGCAGGTCGCAGCACGCTACGCCCAGGCCGCATTCGCCATCGCCCTCGAGCGCAACGCCATCCCGGCGTGGCGTTCGGGACTCGATGACGTCGCCACGGTCCTCGGCAGCTCGGCCGCTGCCCCCGTCCTCGCCGATGCCCGCGTGCCGCTCGAACAGCGGCTCCGGGTCGTCGAGAGGACGCTTGATGTGGATCCGCTCGTGCTGAACCTCGCAAAGCTGCTCGTCTCCAAGGGTCGCTCCACCGTCGCTGCGCAGGTCGCCGAAGCCTTCGGCCGCCTCGCCGATGACCACGAAGGCGTCGCCAACGCCGAGATCGTCAGTGCCGTCGAACTTACCGACGACCAGGTCGCGGCCATCGAGGCTCGCCTCGCGACTGGCCTGGGCAAGACCATCCGCTCCAACCGGCGAGTCGACCCTGACCTCGTCGGCGGGATCATCATTCGCGTCGGCGATCGCCTCTTCGATGCCAGCGTCCGCAGCCGCCTCACCCGGTTGCGCCGCCAGCTTGAGGGAGTCCGTTAACCATCCTCCGGGATCTGAAGGAAGGGCCATATGGCTGTACGTGCTGAAGAAATCGCATCCATCCTCAAAGAGGAAATCGAAAAGTTCGGGACCGCGACCGTCGCCACCGATGTGGGCACCGTCGTTGAAGCGGGCGATGGCGTCGCCCGCATCCACGGCCTCGCCGGAGCCATGTACTCCGAACTGCTTGAGTTCCCCGGCGAAGTGATGGGCCTCGCCCTCAACCTCGAAGAAGACTCCGTTTCCGCCGTCGTCCTCGGTGACTACAGCGCAATCCGCGAAGGCGATGAAGTCCGCTCCACCGGCAGGATCATCGAAGTCCCCGTCGGCGATGCGCTCATCGGCCGCGTCGTCGATGCCCTCGGGAACCCCATTGATGGCAAGGGACCCGTCGCCACCACCAAGACCCGCCCCGTCGAGCGCATCGCTCCCGGCGTCACCCTCCGCAAGAGCGTGAACTCCCCCGTCCAGACCGGCATCAAGGCGATCGACTCGATGATCCCCATCGGCCGCGGCCAGCGCGAGCTCATCAT
>CAYPAZ010000310.1:0-2944 GCA_964408835.1 uncultured Anaerolineaceae bacterium | reverse complement strand
ACGAACTGCTCGCCTCGCTCGACCTCGGCTAGGGGACGAGCTCGAACGCCTCGCAATGCGCCGGGCGGATGGCCCGGAAGTGACGGCGGTCCGTAGTGAAGATCGTCGTCACGCCCAGTCGCTCCGCCAGCGCTACCACCATGGCGTCGACGAACCCGATGGGGAAGTCGAAATACTGCAGCATCAACTCCGCAGCCCGGGCATAGTCTCCTGAATGAGGCTCCTCTACGTGCGCGGTCGCCGCGATGCTCGCCACGAACCGGGCCGATGCCACAGGCCCAAGAGCCACTTGTAGAAGGTAAGCAGCCTCCCCAACGACAGGCCCCGGCACCCGCAGCTCCGCCCTCGGGTTCGCCCTCCCCCACGCGTTCACCTCGTCGTAGTGCTCGTCAGCGGGGTTCGCCTCGGCGAGGAAGACTCCCGAGTCAACCAGTATCACGACTTCGACCGGCGCCGAGCCTCGAGCTCCGCCGCGAACGATGCGGCAGCCTCGTGATAGTCTTCCACGATCCCCTTGGCGACCACTTCGTCAAGGCGGTCGTGGTCGAGCTGGCCCACTTTCGCTGGGAACTCTTTGCCAATCTCCGCCAGCTTCAGGAACCAGTCGTTGTTGGGCGGCTCGTCGAGCTTCTCGGAGAGGATGGCGCGCACTTCCTCGCTCACCGTGCCCCCGGCGACCTTCGCCCGGCGCTTCAGCTTCTCGTAGGTGCGGTCCTCCACCAGGACGGTCATGCGCTTCATATGCGATATGCTAGCATATCGCACCCCCAAGGGCGCCCCTCAGGTCAGGACAAGCGGCTTGATGGTCGCGACTTGCGACGGATCTTCCTTCCACACGTCCGAAGCATCGACGAACAGCTCCACACCGTTCCCGTCCGGGTCGTCGAGATAGATCGAGTGGCTGACCGTATGGTCGGCCAGGCCATCGATCTTCACGCCGTTCGCCTCGAGATGCGCGATCACTTCCTTCAGCTCCTCGTCCGTTTCGCCCACCTTGAAAGCCAGGTGGAAGAGCCCGGTCGCGTTCCGCGGCGGCTTCGGCGCGTCCTCGCCGACCTCCAGGAGCGCGAGGTCGTGGTGGCTGCGCAGCGTGAGAAACGTCATCCGCTGGCTATCCATCCGGGTCGCGATCGGGATGCCGAGGATGCCGTTGTAGAAGGCCTCGGCGCGTTCCAGGCTCCGCACCTTGATGACCGCGTGACCGAGTTCGTGGACTTTCATGTGGTCGCCTCCGCCGCTCAATGGGAGCAGTGTGCGCTCAAGAGCGGAGCGCTTCAACTCCCGGCCTCAGACTCCTACAACATCGAAGCCCATGAGCCGGGCCGCCGTCCCCTGGCGCGAGTCGTGCGTGACGAAGAGGAAGTCTTCCGAGTCGAACCACCACCGAGCCACCAGCGCCGTTGCGATATGCAGTGCGTCCAGGGTCCGAAGCACGGTTGGCATCGGGCCCCCGGCGGCAAGCAGGATTCCGGATGAGACACTGAGGAAGTGGAAGCTCGCACGAAGCTGGTCGAACGACGACTGTGCCACTCGGGCCTGCTCTTCCCGCAGACGTCCCTCAACTTCGAGTCGGTGGAGAGTGCGATTGACCTCCACCAGGAGCAGGTCGGAAGCCACCATCTGTTCCAGTTCCCGCCACTCGACCAGATCAGGCCCGTCCGCAGTCAGCAGGCGAATCACAACGCTTGAGTCGATGTAGCCGATCATCGCGAGTCGCGGTCTTCGCTCAGCAGCGCGACCACGTCAACCGGGCTGGTCAGCCTGGCACGCGGAAGGTTCTCAAGCCTCACCATAGGCCCTATCGGGGGCCGGATCTTCAGTCCGGAGGCGGCGATGTCCGGCGCTGAGAGTTTCGCCACGGGCCGGTCGCGGTCGCAGACCACGATGGTCTCGCCGCCCTCCACCTCCCGCAGGTACTGGCTCAGATGCGCCTTCAGGTCCGAGATCTTGACTCGCTTCATGACCATATCATGACCAGATCCGGTCACGAAGTCGAGAGGCTAGTCGTCCCCGTCCTCGCCCTCGCCCTCGGGGATGGGCGAGGCGCCCTGAAGCGCCGCGATGAGGTCGGCGGCCTCCTGGGCCGTCACCTTGCCCTGTTCGAGCATCTGGAGCACTCGTAGCTGCTCCGCTTCGCGCCACCGCATCGCTGGTGCGGCGCGCCCCGGCCGCTGTGGCTTCGCGGTGGAACCGGGTATCTCACCCTCTGCGGCGGCTGGCCTGGGATCCCGCACCTTCAACACCGCCTCCCCAACCCCCGTGTTCAGCTTCACTTCCACCTTCGGCCCCTCGCCACCCGACGGATACTCATTGCGTGAGCGCCCCAGCCCGCTGCTCAGCTTCGCCGTCACCTGGCAGCCCGGCGGGAGCCGCACCTCCGCGCGGCCGATGCCCGTATCCGCCTGGTACTCACCCGTCACCGCCTCCGCGATGTCTATCACGAGGTCGCCGGTACCGGTGTTCCCGCGCGCGGGCCCGCGGTGCTCCATCACGCTCACCTTCCCCGCGCCCACATCCACCTTCAAGTCGCTGTCCAGTCTTACGGTCCGGATTTCGCCCGCGCCGACATCGATGTCCACCCGCCCTGCCTGCAGCTCGCGCACCAGGACATCTCCGAACCCAACTTCCACCCTCAAGGACTCAAGACCCGGGGCGAGGCGGACCAGCGTCGTCGCTCCCTGCTGCCGGCGGAACAGCCAACCCTTGAGCATGCGCACCTCGACCACCAGTCGATCGCCATCTCGCCGGACCTCGAGCCGGGGGGCGGACTTGGAGCCCGAAGCGACCACTCCCGGCGCCTCGCCTTCCGCACAGGGCCGGACGGTGAGCTTCCCTGCGGTCTGCTCAATCTGCACCCGCCTGACGCCATCGAGGGAGAACTGTTCCTCTGTACGGATCCCCTTGTCGACCTCGCCGGGCTCGTGGCGTGCAGCCCTTCGGGTCT
>CAYPAZ010000309.1:0-2946 GCA_964408835.1 uncultured Anaerolineaceae bacterium | reverse complement strand
GTCCCGGGCGACGGTGAGGAGCAGCTCGAGATGGCGGCCGCCGCTGCTCACGCGCTCCACGTTAGGCATCCGCAGGAGAGCGGCAAGCGACTCCACCGCCTCCGGGAGCGGGGTGGGCGTGGCGAAGACCCGCGGGTTCGTGACGAGACGGAGGTAGCCTGCGAGGACGAGATCGGGCAGGACAAGCGAGTCATCGAGATCGACCGCCTGCTCGAGCCATCGGCGAGCTGCGGGATGGTGAGCCATCTCGGGGCGGTGGGCGTAGATGAGGACGTTAACGTCCGGAAGGAGTCTCGGCACCGGGAACCTCGCCCCTCTCCAGCCGGCCGATCAGTTCCCAGGGCGAGAGGAAGTCCTCTTCCCGGACCCCCGGAGCCAGGCCCTGACTGCCTTCGAACACCTTGAGCTTAAACGGGCGGCGGGACTCAATCGGCGTTTCGAGCGCAGCCCGGAGGGCCTCCTCCAGCAAGTCGCTGAGGCTGCGGTCGGTGGCTGCGGCACGGACCTTGGCGCGGCGGAGAAGATCCTTTTCGAGGGTAACCGTGGTGCGGGCCTTCATGCACACAAGCATACTGATGCGCGCGTAAATGTGCTAGAGTGCTCGGCCTGTCTGGCTATTCGCGGCGGGACACCCAGTCCCGGAGGGCGGCCTCGGTGGAGTCGAAGGCGATTTCGTCCCACGGGATGTCGTGGGGATGGAACCAGCGGACTTCGCTGGTCTCGTGCCCGGCCTCAGCGACGCCGCGAGCGTCGGCCTCGAAGACGATGACGACGACGCCGGGACCGGCGCGGGTGTAGACACCGTGGAGGCGGAGGTTGGCGACTTCAAGGCAGACTTCCTCCAGGGTCTCGCGGATGGCGGCTTCCTCGGCGGACTCGCCGACATCCATATAGCCGCCGGGGAAGACCCAGAAGCCGATGCGAGGTTCGATGGCCCGGCGACTGAGAAGCACCTGGCCGTGCTCGTTGATGGGGAGGGTGCCCGCCACCGGGCGGGGGTTGATGTAGTGGACGAAGCCGCAATCGAGGCAGACGAGCCGGCGGCGCGTGTCGCCTTCGGGGGTGGCGGTGGCGAGGCGCTGGCCGCAGTGCATGCAGTAGCGGCTGGCGGCGTGGGGGTGGGTCACGGCTACCTCAGACTGGCCGGGGCCTGTTCGATGCCCATGGATTCCGGCCCCTCGATCCACTCTTCACCGTCGGCCCAGACTTCTTTCTTCCAGACCGGCACCTGGCGCTTGATCTCGTCGACGAGCCAGAGGCCGGCTTCGAACGCTTCGCGGCGGTGGCCGTGGCTGACCGCGACGAGGAGGCTGGTCTCGCCGATCTCGAGGCGGCCGGTGCGATGGAGGACGGCAGCATCTTCGAGCCCGAATCGCTCGATGGCCTCCGCAGCGAGCCTGCGCATGACCTTCTCAGCCATGGAGGGATACGCGTCGTAGACGAGATGGGCGACAGCCCGCCCCTTGTTTTCGTCGCGGACATTGCCGAAAAAGAGGACAACCGCGCCGGCGGCGGGGCGTTCGACGGCGGCCGTTGTATCGGCGGGGTCGAGTGGGTCGGGAGCGACGCGAATGAGCATTAACAGCCTCCGGAGACGGGCGGGATGAGGGCGATGGTGGCGCCATCGGCGACGGGTTCCCAAGGCTTCACGTACTCCTCGTCGAGGGCATAGAGCAGGTTGGGGACGAAGCGCTCCAGGTGTGGGTAGCGTTCGAGGAGGCGGTCGCGGACGTGGGCGACGGTATCCCCGGGCTCGGCGGGAAGGTCGACGGAGCGTGCGCCGGCGGCTTCGGCGAGGGAGGCGAAGAGGAGGACGGTGACGGTCACGATCTGATTGTAGCGGAGGCGCGAGCCGGTTCGGGGGATTCGGGGGTTGCGTTGGGGCCACGGTTGTACTGAGATGCGCCGGTGCGAGTTCCAGTCATCGACCTGCCGGTAGTCGCCGCGTCGGAAATGGCCGGGCGGGCGCTTGACCTGCTGTACCCCCAACGGTGCGTTGGGTGCGGACGGTTCGGGGAGGTCATCTGCGAGCGTTGCGAGGCAGGAATGCAGCCCGCCACAGGGGAAGGGCGGTGTCCTCACTGTCGAGCGCCGTGGGAGGAGCCAGGTAACTGTCCGCGCTGCTTCGGCATGCAGTCGCTGGACGGGGTGGCGGCGGCTTTCGAGATGTCTGGCGCTGCGCGGGCGGTGGTCCATGGGCTGAAATATCGTGGCATCCGGGCGCTGGCGCCGGTGATGGCGCGGCATGTAGCTCCACTCCGGGATGCCCGGCCATTCGACGTGGCGTTGGCGGTGCCGCTGCACAGGTCACGGGTGAAGTCCCGGGGATTCAACCAGGCGGAGCTGATGCTGGGCGAACTGGGATGGCCGCAGCCGGAGACAAGGCTGCGGCGGCGAAGAAACACGAAGACCCAGGTTGGGCTGGAGTTCACCGAGCGGCGGGGGAACGTCCGGGGGGCCTTCACATGTGACGGGCCATCGCTCAAGGGAGTGACGGTGGGACTCGTGGACGATGTGGTGACCACCGGGGCGACCGTGGAGGAGTGCGCACTGGTCTTGCGGGAGTATGGGGCACGGTCGGTGGTGGTGTTCGCGTTCGCCCGGGCGGCGTATCAGCCGGGCGTGACGGTGGTCGTGGACGCATGACCGTGGATGTCGCGTTGCAGGTGGTGAACTACCGGACGCTGAGGTACACGGAGCGGTGCGTGGCTTCGTTTCTTGAGGACCTGCGGGGCTCGGGGTTGAGCTGGACCTTCAGTTTGCTGGATAACGCTTCAGGAGAGGACCTCGAGCCGCTGCGGGAGCAGTTCGGCGAAGCCGTGCATCTCACCCAGGGGACGGAGAATCGGGGGTTCGGAGCTGGCCAGAACGAGCTGGCACGGGGAGCGGATGCGCGATACCTGCTCATCCTTAACCCGGACGTAGAGTGCATCGAGGAGGCGACGG
>CAYPAZ010000308.1:0-2988 GCA_964408835.1 uncultured Anaerolineaceae bacterium | reverse complement strand
CGACTACGGGGGCGGAGACGCGGCGGGTGGTGGTGGAGTCTCCCGCGCCCACTGAGGGGCGCGACTACGGGAGGTCAGACGAGTTCGAGGGCTTCGCCTTCGTACTTGCGGGCGCCGCGGCGGAGTTCTTTGAGCTGGTCGAGTTTGACGACGCAATCGGCGACGCCTTTGGAGTCGGTGAGGGCATCGAAGCTCTGCATGCCGCAGACGTTGCAGGCGCCGTGGTGGCAATCGCCGACGGTCTGGGTGTTGTGGACGGCCTTCCATTGGCCGCGGAGGTAGGACTTGGTGACGCCGCTATCGACGTGGTCCCAGGGGAGAGGTTCGCGGGTATCCCATTCGCGGTGGGCGTACCAGGCGGGGTCGAGGCCGATGGCGGCGAAAGCTTCGTCCCAGAGTTCGCCGCGGAAGTGTTCCCCCCAGGCATCGAATTTGGCGCCAAGGGTCCAGGCTTTGTAGACAGCTTCGGCGACTTTCTGGTCGCCGCGGGAGAGGACGGCTTCGAGGAAGGAATCGCGTGGGTCGTTCCAGGAGAATTCGACGCCGGCAGCGCGGCAGCCATCGCGGAGGAGGCGGTGCTTGGGGTCGAGTTCGGCGGCGGTATCCTGGCGGGCCCACTGGAAGGGGGTGTGGGGCTTGGGGACATGGTTGGAGGTGGACACGCGCACGCGGGCACGGCCGCCGATGTGCTTGCGGCCGATGGCGCCGACCTTCTGGCCCATTTCGACGATGCCGGCAACATCGTCCATGGTCTCGGTGGGGAGGCCGACCATGAAGTACATCTTGATGGAGGTCCAGCCGCGTTCGAAGGCGTTTTCGGCGGCGCCGAGGAGGTCTTCTTCGCTCACCAGTTTATTGATAGCGTTCCGGAGCCTCTGGGAGCCGGCTTCGGGGGCGAGGGTGAGGGTGTGCTTCTTGCCTTTGGCGACGACGTTGGCGACATCGACGGAGAAAGAATCGACGCGGGTTGAGGGGAGGCTGACCTTGAGGCCGGGGAAGGTCTCGGTGAGCCTCTGGACCATCGGGACGATCTCGGAGTGGTCTGTGGTGCTGAGGGAGAGGAGGGAGAGTTCGTCGTAGCCGGTGCCGGCGAGGAGCTGGCGGGCGGCTTCGACGACTTCGTCGGGAGAGCGTTCGCGGGTGGGGCGGTAGATCATGCCGGCCTGGCAGAAGCGGCAGCCCTGAGTGCAGCCGCGCTGGATCTCGACGGCGGCGCGGTCGTGGACGGTCTGGAGGAAGGGGACGATGGGCTTCGTGAGGGCAGGAGGGAGTTGTTCGACGATGCGGCGGTGGATGGGCATCGGGGCTTCGGGGTCGGTTGGTTCGAGGGCGAGGAAGTGTCCGGCGTCGTCCCAGCGAGCCTCGTAGAAGGCGGGGACGTAGACGCCGGGGAGGCGAAGGAGGGAGCGGAGGCGGTCGGCGCGGGTGGCGCCGGAGCGCTTCCATTCGGCGACCAGGTCGGCGAGTTCGGAGACGGCGTCTTCGCCTTCGCCGAGAATGAAGGCATCGATGAAGGGCGCGACAGGCTCGGGGTTGAAGGCGCCGGAGCCGCCGGCGATGACGATCGGGTCGTCGTCGGTGCGGTCATTGGAGCGGACGGGGATGCCGCTGAGGTCGAGCATGTTGAGGACGTTGGTGTACGTCATCTCGTACTGGAGGGTGAAGCCGACGACATCGAATTCGCGGAGGGGGCGGCGGTTCTCGAGGCTCCAGAGGGGGACGCGGTCGCGGCGCATCTCCGCTTCCATATCGTCCCATGGGGCGTAGGCGCGTTCGCAGAGGGTGTCGTCGCGGCGGTTGAGGATGTCGTAGAGGATGCCGAGGCCCATATTGGACTGGCCGATGTCGTAGACATCGGGGTAGCAGAGGGCGATGCGCACGGGGGTGGCGTCCCAATCCTTGCGGATGGAGTTGACTTCGCCACCGGTGTAGCGGGCGGGTTTAGAGACTCGGGTGAGGAGGGATTCGATCATGGTGGTGAGAGGTCTCAGAGGTCGGAAGGCAGATATCAGACTTCAGGGCTCGGGGGTTGGGGATCACCGTATCACAGGGGACGGGGGACGGGTAACGGGGGCCGCGAGAAGCGGTCAGGCCGAAACGGCGGCGGTAGCGGTGGTGGAGCGGGGCAGGGGGATGGCGAGGCCTTCCTCGCGGAGGGCTTGGATATGGAGTTGGATAGCCTCGCGGATCAGGTCCATCGCTTCTTCCGCGGTGGGCGCTGCCGAGACACATCCCGGGAGGTCTGGAACCCAGACACCGAACGATGTTTCGCCCTGCTCGATGACGACGGCGTACTCAGTCACGTGCTTCCTCCAGTCCAGCCTGCTTCCAGATGCTCTTGAGCGTCCCGGGCGGCACCTCGGTGGAAGGGATGACCGGCGACGGAACGACCCCGCCGGGTGGGATGCTTGAGTTGCCGGTGGCTGCCGGAAACCCGCGCCTGGTACCAGCCCTTCGTCCCGGAGGCGCCTCAGCACGTCTCTGACCTTCATGGTATCGGATCAGAAGCCGGGGGGTGGGGTGCAGCCGCCGAGGATGGCGGACGCGTGATCGGCGAAGGCGATGGTGGTGCGGTCTTCGAGGTAGGGGCCGATGGCCTGGAGGCCGACGGGGACGGTGCCGACGTTCCCGGCCGGAAAGACTGTAGAGGGGAGCTTCGCGGAGCCGACGAGTCCGGCCCAGATGAGGAAATCGCGGCCGGAGCGTTCGACGCCGTCGACGGTGAAGGTGCGCTCGGAGAGAGGGACGTAGGGGACGGCGTGTTCGGGGGCGGGGAGGAACATGACGGGCGCGAGGAGTACATCGAAGTCGCGAAAGAAGGATGCCCAGGCATGGCGGTGGGCCTGGCGGGCGTTGTCGTTGGCGATGTACTCAGCGTGGGGGCGGTCGCCCCGGACCTCGTGGAGGAGGAGGGGGAGGTAGGTGGCGAAAGCGTCCGGGAGGGTGAGCGCGGGGCGGGCGGCGCGGTCGACTTTCGCGCCAGCGGCT
>CAYPAZ010000307.1:0-2992 GCA_964408835.1 uncultured Anaerolineaceae bacterium | reverse complement strand
CGTCGCCGCCGCGGCCGCCGCCCGGCGGCAGCTGCCACACCATGTCGTCAATCGGGCGGTTACCGGCCACGGCCACGCTGAACTCCACCGGCAAGGCAAAGATGTTGCCCATCAGGTTCACCCGCCACCGCGGCGTCCCAGGCGAGAAGCTCGCGTAGATGACCTGCTCACCCGCCTGCAGCGCGTGTCCATACGCGGTGAACCAGGTGCCGTTCAGGCCCAGTGCTTCAGCGTAGAAGTACATCGTCCCGCCCCCGTTGTCCGTGCCGCCGTTGCAGGCGCCGAGCCAGCGGGACGTCGTGACGCCAGCGTTCCAGTGGTGGCCCTCGTCGCTGAAGCTGTTGTCCCACTGATACGCCTGCTGGTAGCTGAAGTCCTTGTACTGGCCCAGGTTCCAGAACCAGTCAGCTGCGAACTGGCTGTCGCCCGGCTGCGCGAACCAGTCGTAGGAGCAGTACGCGGTGCCCACGTCGTTCGCCCGCCCACCCGAGCGATCCGGTGTCGCGATGTTGAGCAAGCGCGGGCCGGCCCCGCCGCGCGCATCGCCGGCGAGCACGCTCAGGTGATGCGCCGCCAGTTCCGGGGGCACCGTGGCGTCCGGGCCGGCAACCGCGAGATAGACTTCGGCGGGCGTTGCGTCGTGCAACGCTCCGCTGAGCATCGAGGGGGCGCCGGCGGGAGCGATCTCCGCGACCCCGACGATGCCGCCGATGGTGGAGCGAACGAACTCATAGGTGCGATCGCCATGCTCGATCGTGGCGATCACGCTATGCGTCGGCGGGGCGTCTCCCGCGAGGTCACCCGGGGCGGCACCGGCGGTGCCCGTCATCAGCACCAGGCCGATCATCGAAGCTGCGATTCCTCGGAACATCTCCGTCCTCCTTCGTTGCATGGGCCGTTGTGAGCCCGTGCCTTGTGTTCAGGAGTAGGACGGAGAACTGCGGGGGTTCTTACACCGTGGGCTCGGTTGATGAGGGCAGATGCGCCACGACACGGCACCCGGCGACGCTGATGCGGTTCGACACGCTCGTGCTGGCGAGCGTCTACGCCGTGCTCGCCGCCCTTAGAACCGCGGCCGCTGGCGCACGAGCATCCCCAGCGCCCAGCGCACGACGGTAACGATGAGCGCCGCCAGCACCACGTCCCAGAGGAAGTTCGCCACCGTGAACTGGATGCGGTCGATCTCTCCCGCGATCACGTCGGTCAGCCAGAAGAGCACGATGTTGATCACCAGCGTGAACAGGCCCAGCGTGAGGATCGCCAGTGGGAAAGTGAGCAGCGTAAGCACCGGCTTGAGCAGCGCGTTGAGCAGTCCAAGGATGAGCGCCACCAGCGCCAGGCTCTCCCACCCGACGTACGAGACCCCGTCGAGCAGCACCGCCGCCACCCACACCGCCGCCGCCAGCAGCGCCCACTCGATCACAAAGGCCACCAGGCGTCCCAGCGGGCTCGCCGCCGGGGTCAGCCCGAAGAGGGTACGCGCGAAACTCATGCCCCTACTCCCCCGCCAGCCGCACGATTACGAGGTCGCCAGCGCCTCCCACCCGGTGCGGCTTCGTGAAGTCTGGCGCGTTCGGGATGCGGGAGCCCGACCAGTCCCCGCGTCGATCCGCGATATGCCGTATCCGGAGCGATCGAGACTGCCACGGGATAATAACGATGCCGCCCGCCGGGGGCAGCGCCCCCGCGAAGCCGACCGTCACAGCGTGCTGCGCCTTCGGCTGATCGGTGGACCCGATTCGCGAGTGCTCCGCTGACGTGCCGGAGCGCTTCGCGGGCTCGGACCACGGGCATCCTCTGCTCATGGCGCGATCTTACTCCAGGCTGTGCGGCCTGGACGGTACTCGGGCACCCGCTTCGCACCCATCACAGGACAGCAGCTGTGGAGGGCTTACTTGCGGGCGGAAGCCACCGGTCAATGGAAGGAGCGGCCGGGGGAGCCAGATGTGACTGCGAGGAGAGAGCGTCGCGGCTCGGCAGACGGCAACAAGACGAAACTCAAACGCTACAAGCGGTATGAATGCCGGGGCCAGGTCACCAACCCCTGCCTCCTGGAACGGGGTCTGCAAGGCCGCTCCGTGAGCACCGGCAGCGCTGTTGGGTGATCGAGTGCACGTCCGAAAGCCGCGGTCGATCGTAGACTGGTTGGTGTACGGTGGTGGCTGCAGAGGGTCGCAGCTCGAATCCCGGCTCCCGCTCCACCGATTCAGCGACCCTCCGGTCCGGTGATGGAACCCCCCTCGGCCAGCGCCGCCCGGGGTGAATGGTGGGCCCGATGAGCTTCCTTGATCGACTCTTCCGCCGCACCGGGGAGGTCCGGCAGTCACCCGAGGATCGCGCCGAATCCGACGCCCAGGAGGCCGCGCGCAAGTACTGGAAGCGCAAGGTCGCGGAGGAAGGGGCAGACCTCAAGTCGTCACCGCCATCGAAGGCGGAGACGGCTGCGGAGAAGTCGGCCCGCGAGTACTGGAAGCGTGAGGTTGCTGAGGAGAAGGTACGCCGGGGTACGGGCGAGACGCCGCCAGAGCGGTAGCTGAAGCTGGCGGGTGCCAGTACGCCACGAGGCACACGTACTCGCGGGCCCCGAGCAACGACGGTCGATTGCTGTCCCCGGAGGTCATCACCGCGCGAGCCACGCAATCCCGGGACTCCAGGGCCCGCTGGCGACAAGTGCGCGAGGGGAGCGGGGCGATACACGGATCCGTGGCACGCCTCCAACTGTATCCTGGTTCTCGCGACGCGCTCGAAGCGCGGATGGACGAGTTCGAGGCCATCGAGGGTCCCGGCTAGTTCAGCACGACGATCTACAAGTCCGACGATGACCCAATCCAGCTCTGGATGGCCGTGGTCTTCAAGCGCCGCTACGCCAATCGCTCAGACGCCAAACGTCCGTAGCAGCATGAGCGCTTCCTGATGATACGGGTCTGCAACCTCGCCCATCGGCGCCGGAGCACAGGTGCCACAGCAGGCCCCCCGGACTCCCCACGGCGTC
>CAYPAZ010000306.1:0-3002 GCA_964408835.1 uncultured Anaerolineaceae bacterium | reverse complement strand
CTTCTTCGGAGTGGATGCGTTTGCTTCTCGGTTCCTCGGCCGAGCCGGCGGCGGCTACGAGCTTCGGGGAGGAGTCGAGGTTGGCCCAGATACGGCTCCGGCGGGCGAGACCGGCGACGATAGCGAGCCGGCCGGGGCCAAGGTTCCACGCACGGGTGTCACAGTATCCGGAGCGGAGGACGGCGAGGAGGTCGCGGGGGCGCCAACCGCCCGAGGGGAGACTGAGGAGGCGGAGGATCCATTGGCCGAACGGCCGGTGTGCGAGGGGCTCGGCGGCGGCGACATCGAGGGGGAGGTCGAACTCTGCGAAGACCTGACGGGCGAGGCGGACGTACGGGCCCACCTGGCGGACGGCGACGGCGACATCGGAGGGACGAAGGGTGGGGTCTTGCGCCAGGCGCTGCTTGATGTCGTAGGCGATGTCGCGGAACTGCTGTTCACGGTCGACAGAGGTGCCGGAGCGGAGGTCCAGGGTGGGGGCGGGGGCGGGGAGGTCGTGTGGGGTCGCGGCGGGGAAGTCGGATTCGAGGGCTGGTGCCAGAGGGGAGGCGGGGTCGACAGTGACGACAGACGATTCGGAGGAGGCGGAGAGGGCACGGAGAAGCGCCCGTTCGGCGACCGAGAGGGAGCGGAACCCATCGGCGACGAACAGAGCAAGAGGTTGGACGGGCACGGTCGCGGCGAGGGCAGGGGCGGCAGCGCGGTGGACAAGCTGACGGGTTGAAAGTTCGGCTTCGAGGGCCAGGGCGAGGGTCGCGATTGCGGTGAGCCGCGGAGATTCGCGGACGGGTGGGGCAGTGGCGAAGGCGTGGAGGTCAATCTGTTCGGCGAGCAGGTGGGCGATGGGCTCTTCCACGAGAGCGGCTACGCCGCGAGTTTCCCGGATGGGCCAGAAATAGGAGCCGTCGTTCGAAGGGTGGCGCAGGAGCTCCCCCAAGAGCGCCAGTACGAGGGAACGCGCGGCGACGGCGCGGCCGGCCTCGATAACGGCCTCGGCGGCAAGGGCGGAGGGGGTGGTGACGGTGAGGTTGAAGGCTGCAAGGCCGCCAGCAACGACCCGCCGGCGAAACTGGTCGGCGTGGCGGAAGGTGGGGACGAGGACGGTGACGCGCGAGAAGGGGTCGGCGGCGTAGGCGGTGGCGACGGCTTCGGCAGCGAGTCGCGTCTTCCCAGAGGCGGGGCCGCCGCGGACGAGCGTTGTACCCGGCATGGGATAACGATACGCCGCTGGGTGCGACTGGTGCTGTCGCGATTACGCTTTGCGGTGGCTGGGTGGGGATGAGGATAAGGACAGGGAGTGGTCAGGACTGGAAGCAGGATTGGATGGTGGAGGCGATTTCGGGGGAGCCGGTGAGGGTGCCACATTCGTGGGGTTGGGCTTCGCCGCGGACGAACTTGAAGAAGCCTTCGGTGGTGGTCTTCAGGTGGAGGTCGGCGTTGGGGTCAGGGTTGCGGCGGGGGCGGATCTGGCCCTCGCGGATTTCGAGTGTCCAGGTATCGCAGCCTTCGCAGTCGTTGATTTCGACGACGAGGGTGGCGTCGATGCCTTCTGCCCGTTGGGGATTGAAGGCGAAGGCGGATACGGTGCGGACAGCGAAATCGGGGGTGACATCGGAATCAGCGGAGAGAGACGACTGTAGATAGTGGGAGCCCCAGTCGATGATAGAAGCGAGGATGGGCTTAATACCCCAGCCCTTTTCGGTGAGGGTGTATTCGACCCTCGGCGGAAGTTCCTTGAAGTACTGGCGTTCGACGATGCCGGCAGCTTCGAGGCGCTTGAGGCGATCGGAGAGGACGTTTGGGGAGATGTGGCCGCAGTTCTCGAGGATATCTGAGTAGCGGCTGAGGCCAGCCATGAGGTCACGCACGATGAGGAGGGTCCACCGGTCTCCGATCACATCGAGCACCTGAGCGATGGTGCAAGGGGAGTTGTAGGTCTTTCGACTGAGATCGGAATCGGCCCTGAGGCTCATGCGGTGGGTGACTCCAAGGGGTAAAGATAGCCGTGTTGGGGTGATAGCCCCAGTACTATTGCATTCGTAGCACCGGGTGCTATACTTCCGCTACCGAAGTGCTACGGAAGCAGTAGTCAAAGGACTACCGCACAACAAGCGTAGCGAGTCCCGCCAAGGCGGGTCAACTCTGGAGGAGAAACAAGGACATGAAAACCGCAAGCGTGACGCAAGAGACCGTCGCGGCGGCGGACCACCCGCACCGCTGGCGGATCGACGAGCCGAACGGCCCGATCAGCCGTGGCACCTGCAAGGTGTGTGGGGTTGAGAAGGAATTCAAGAACTGGCTGAGCGACGGTGACTTCATCACGAATGAAGAGCACCGGATGGCTGCCTGACCCGCAAACCGAAGCACACGCAATAGACGCCGCACCTTGAGGGTGCGGCGTCTTCGTTTGTCCGGGGGATCGGGGCCTGTTGGCAGCTGGGACCGCCGACCCAAATTTCAACTGGATTCTTACGTCAACGGCGAGGCGCGGCGGGGTATGGTTCGAGCACCAAAGGGTGAGAGCGGAGGGACCAGAGCATGGGTGCGCGAACCCGAACATGGGTGCCGGCCGGGTTGCTGTTGCTGGCCCTGGCCGCGTTCCTCGCGATTGCCAGCACGGACCGGGGCGCGGCGGCGGAAGACTCGCCTACCCGGGACTCGGGGCTTTCCACCGGGCCTGAGGCCGGCATCGACGAGAGCCGCATCATCGTGCGTTACCTTCCCTCAGCTGGCCCGGGCGCGGTGCGGAAACTTGAGAGCGACGAGGGCGTCACCCGTCGCGGTACGCTCGCCCGGTCGGGGTTGACGATCGTTGAGCTCCCGCCGCAGGCGGACCCCCGGGCGACACTGGCGCGGTTCCAGAACAGCCCGCTGGTGGCCGAAGCCGGGTTCGCCTGGACGGTTTCGCTGTTCGATATCCCCAACGACCCGAGCTACCCGCGGCAGTGGCACCTCCATAACACGGGAGGGGGGCTGCGCGCAGAGGCTGCGTGGCCGCTTGC
>CAYPAZ010000305.1:0-3003 GCA_964408835.1 uncultured Anaerolineaceae bacterium | reverse complement strand
TCATGGCCACCTCTACCTTCATTGTCCGCACACCCTCCCCGTGGGACGATGCTTTCCGTGAGGCGCTTCACGCGCCGGAGCGAAACTCTAGCAGACCCCACTACCTCATGCCGATTCGCGCCGTCCTGTTCGATGTTGGCCACACCCTTTGGCACGATGCCGCTGCACCCTCCCGCGAGGAGTTCGAGCGCGTCGGAGACCTGCGTGCGCGCGAGTTTCTCGCCCACGCCGGCCTCGTCCACCCCGATCCCGGCACCCTCCAGCGCGCTGCGTGGTCTGCCGTCGAGCAAGCCATCGAACGCGCCCAAACCACCGACCTCGTCGAGCCCGACCTCCCCGGCGTCGCCGCCAACGCCCTGCGCTGCCACGGCCTCGCCGTCGACCAGGCCACCGCCGCCGCCTTCCTCGAAGCCATCTACCTCTCCGGCGCCGAAGGCGGCAAGCGCGCCTACCCCGATGCCCGCGACACACTCCTCGAACTCAAGCGCCGCCGCTTCCTCCTCGCCACCGTCACCAACCGCGGCTTCGGCGGCAAACGCTTCCGCGACGACCTCGCCGAACTCGGCCTCGATGTTGGCTGGGACGCCCATGTCGTCTCCTCCGAAGTCGGCCGCATGAAGCCCCACGTCACCCCCTTCCTCCGCGCCCTCGCCGACCTCGGCGTCGCCCCGGAGGACGCCCTCATGGTCGGCGACTCCCTCGCCCAGGACATCGCTGGCGCGCAGCGCCTCGGCATTACCACTGCCTGGAACGGCCGCCGCGCCGATGCCGAAGGAGTCACGCCCGACTACACCTTCACTCACCTCGTCGAACTCCTCGACCTCCAGGCCCTCCGCGAGGCCCTCCGGTGACCGGCGAGCAACGCCAGTGGGGCGGAAGGTTCTCCGGCGACATGGACGCCCTCACCCAGGCCTATACCGCCGGCGCCGACCGCGACCTCTGGGAGTTCGATATTGCGGGCTCCGTCGCCCACGCGCGCATGCTCGGGGCGCAGGGAATCATTCCGAAGCCTGACGCCGATGCACTCGTCGCCGGCCTGGCGGTTGTCCTCGATGACTTCCGCGCCGGCCGAGTCACCTGGCGCCCCCAACTCGAAGACATCCACACCCACGTCGAAGTCCTCCTCCGCGAGAAAATCGGCGAGCCCGCCGGCCGCCTCCACACGGCTCGCTCCCGCAACGACCAGGTCGCGCTCCTCAACCGCATGCTCGTACGCTCCGCCTGCGACGACGCCATAGCCGCGGCCGGTGACCTCGTCCGCGCGCTCTCCGACCTCGGCGAAACCCACGCCGCCGACCCCATGCCCGGCTACACTCACCTCCAGCGCGCCCAGCCCATCACCCTCGGCCATCACCTCCTCGCCTACGCCGAGATGCTCTTCCGCGACCGCCAGCGCTTCGCCGACTGCCGCAGGCGCCTCAACGTCCTGCCGCTTGGCTCTGGCGCCCTTGCCGGTTCTCCCTACCCGCTCGACCGTGAGATGGTCGCCCGCGAGCTCGGCTTCGACTCCGTCTCCCGCAACAGCCTCGATGCCACCGCCGACCGCGACTTCATCGTCGAGTTCCTCGCCGCCGCCGCGATGGCCCAGGTGCACCTCTCCCGAATCGCCGAAGAGATAGTCCTCTGGTCCACTGCCGAGTTCGGCTTCGTCACCCTCCCCGACGGCTTCGCCACCGGCTCCAGCATGATGCCCCAGAAGAAGAACGCCGATGTCGCCGAACTCGCCCGCGGCCGCACCGGCCGCGTCACTGGCGACCTCATCGCCATGCTCACCACCCTGAAGGGCCTCCCCCTCGCCTACGACCGCGACCTCCAGGAGGACAAGGCCATCGTCCTCAGCGCCATCGATGTGGTCATCCCGTCCCTGCGGATCTTCGCCGCCATGCTCCCCGCCCTGGAGTTCAACCTCGACCGCATGCGCACCGCCGCCGGCCAGGGCTTCTCGCTCGCCACCGATATCGCCGACTACCTCGTGAAGAAAGGCCTCCCTTTCCGTGACGCCCATGCCGTCGTCGGCTCCCTCGTCCGCGAGGCCGAGTCCCGCGGCTGCGAACTCAACGAACTCCCCCTCGATGTCTATACCGCCGCCTCACCCCTCTTCGCTCCAGACGTCCTTGAGATCACCGTCGAATCTGCTCTCGCCTCCCGCGACCTCCCGGGCGGCACTGCCCCCACCCGCGTCCGCGCCGCCGCCCAGCACCTCCGCTCCCTTCTCTGACCCTGTTGGCCCCCTGGGTTTAGTCCCGCACCGATCGCAGCAGCGATGGCGCCCCCGAAGGCTTCCGCATCACGAACATGTAGTGCCCCCGCAGCCACGGGAGCTTTGCCAGCGGCCCGTACAGCCACCCCGCCCGCCGTCCACAGAACCGCGCCACTGGCGGCGCCAGCGTTATCGACCGGTGGATCATCGGCGCCTTCGGGAACCACCGCCGCACATCGTCCACCCCAATGGGCCGCACGTCCTCGTTGTATGGGTTCTTCCGGCGCAGGTCGTACACCACCATCAGCCCACCTGGCTTCGTCAGTCGCCACATCTCGTCCGCTATCCCCGCCGCCGTCTCCTCATCGTGCACGCTCGAAAACAACGTAAACGCCAGCGCCAGGTCATACGTCCCGTCCGGCTCCGGCACGCTCCCCGCGTCGCCGCGAATGACCGGAATCTCCGGGCTTTTCGCCCGGTGCTGCGAGATTCGTCCCTCGTCGATGTCCACCCCCAGCACGTCCCCCGGCAGGCATCCCCACTGCACCATCAGCCGCAGGTTGTACCCACCCCCACATCCCGCCTCGTAGACCCGTAGCCCCTCAAGCCGCTCGCCCCACCGGCGCCTCAGGATACGCGCCAGGTACCGCTCCCGCTCCTGCGCCATAAGAAGATTCCCCGGCTGCAGGAGTCCGTATCGGGTCGAAGGGTCCTCTCCCGCCAACCGCCGCGCAGCCCGTCGAATCAGCATCCCCGCTAGCTTCGACCGAATCCTCCCCGTGGGCAACCGCGCCGCTCAGCGG
>CAYPAZ010000304.1:0-3029 GCA_964408835.1 uncultured Anaerolineaceae bacterium | reverse complement strand
TACAGCCGGCGTGGGCAGGCGCCCGCCGTTCCCACCACGCCGCCGGTCGCCGCGTCGACGGCCACCCAGAGGCGTCCCGTGCCGGCCGGGTTCCTTGCGTACAACCAGTCGAACCGCCGCCGGTCATAGGCGGGGTTCAGGTGGCGCGCCAGGAGCGCGATGATGGCCTCCCGATCGTCCTCCAGATCTGCGCCGCGAAGGGTGATGCTCATATGTCCCGGTCCGCTCCCTCCATCGTCGGCGTCGGCCACCCGCGCGCGGCCCTAAGCCCTCTGCGCGAGTCCATTATCGCCTCACCGGCGATCATTGCCAGCCGGGACAGGTTCCGGCAGAGCGCTCGAATCGCCGCCCGGTCCGTGATGGCGCTGCCCGGCAAGGCGCGGTAGGGGCCTCGTGCTTCGCGCCCTGCTGTTCTCCCGGCGGCGCTATCGACCCGACTGGAACGACCATCGCTTCGTCGAGGCGATCGCGGGGAGATCGATGCCGTTCGGCGCCTACCGCCGGGAGCATCCTGACGCCACGCCGAGAGAAGTCATCGCCCGATTCTTCCGGGGCAGGCTCTCGCCGGAGTTCTTGGCGGCACCCGGCACGCTACGTGCGATGGCAGACCGAGTGCAGCGCGAGTGGCCTGCGTGGACGGAGCGAACGATCCGGCTAGTGCGCGAGGAATGCGAGACGGGTCTCCGGATCTACGCGCGAAGCGGACCTCCACTCGGTGCAGAGTGTTTTTGGCGGCGGCTGGAGCCCGGTCCGGGAGGTGACAAGCTCTATCAGAAGCGACCTCATCGCTTCGCCTTCGCTCCGCGGCTCGCGCTCGCCGCCCTGTACGGCGAGCCCACGGACAGCACGCTGGAGACAGTGCTGAGAGGCTGGATGGCAGTGGCGGCATCGCGCACCAACACCATCGCGTACGACAGTAACCTGAGTGTTATCCAGCGGCTGCTTGCGCTGAGCTGGGCGTGGGCCTTGCTCGCGGCCCGAGAGGCTCCTACCCTTCAGCAATTGGAGCAGGAGGGCCTGGTCCTGAAGACGATCTGGTCGGACATCGAATACCTGGTGCCACGTCTTGGTCAGTCGGCCCCGAACAATCATTTGCTGGCCGACGTGTTCGCGGGCTGGTTTATTGGATGCGTCTGGCCAGAGCTGGCGCTCGCAGAGGGGCTGCGGGTGCGCTTCGAGGAGCTGTGGCTGCGAGAGTTGTCGCGCCAGATCCTTCGCGACGGAACAAGCTTCGAGCACTCCGTGCACTATCACGAATACGCATGCGAGATGGCCGTGGCGTATGTGGTCCTGAGCCGTCGGAATGGATACGAGGTGTCGGAGTGGATGCTGGATCGTACCAGGCGCATGCTGGAATTCCAGGCCAGCCTCGCCGGGCCGGAGGGGATAGCGCTGGCAGTCGGCGACGCGTCTGAGGATCCGCTCTTCCCACTGGACAGTGGCAACGGGTGGGGGACAGCTGCCTGGCGGGAGGCTCACCGTGCCTTGTTCGCGTCGCGGTTGGAGCCGTCTTCAGAGGAGTCCCCGTCTCGGGAGCGGGCGTTCTGGCTTTTGGGTGGAGGATTGGCGGATGTCGCAGAGGCGCAGCAGTCACCGGCACTGACTGCATATCCGAACGGCGGCTTCTATGTATTCTATGACGGACCTGCGGATTGTCGGTTGATATTTCGGACCGGACCCCGCGCCGGCGAAGCCGTATCAGCGGGCCACGCGCACTCCGACCTGTTGAGTGTTTACTCGTCCGTACGTGGGCGACCCATCATGGTAGATGCGGGGACCTACAGCTACCGCCCGGGGCGTCGGGGATCTTCCGAAGAAGACAGGGACTGGCGGCCGTATCTGCGTGGGCCCGCTGCCCACAACGGCCTGGTTCTCGGAAGTCACGATGCTCTTGGACGGGCCGACGAAAGCTTTCGGCGCCCTGGGCTGGAGACGTTCGTTGCGGTCGGAAGGGTTCACGATGAGCCAGTGGCGTCGTGGGTGGATGCGGTAGTGATCGGTCGCGGCCCGTACGCCTCCCATCGGCGGGGTGTGGTGCGGATTCCGGGGCAGTACTTTGTAGTGTACGACGTCCTACCAGGGAGCGAGCAAGGGTATGAGAAGGAGTGTCGCTTCCAATTCTCGCCGGACATTGAGCTGGGTCCGCACGGAGTGCGTGGAGTGACGGCACGCCATGGGGAAGCGAGGATGTTCCTGTCGGGAAGCTCGAGCGTGGCGCGGCCGGTGTGCCTCACGGGTAGCATGGACCCAGTAGGTGGGTGGGTCTCGCGAGGCTACGGGGACCTCACACCTGCGCCGCAGGTGAGCTTTCGCGTGAATCCGAACACCACGACGGCGGCGTTTCTCGTGCAACACGCCGTAAGTGTCTCGCGTGCCGACATCGACGTGGAACCGTTGGGCAAGGAGGGAGTCTGTATTCGGGTATCGATGGCGAACAGTGAGGATCTTCTGTTCCTCAACTTCGGAGACGCCACGGCCGAGCTGCAGCGCGACGGCATCAGGTTTCGCGGTGGGCTGGCGTGGCTTCGCTGTCATCTCGGGGTGCCGTCAGTGCTCCGATGGGTGGACGGCAGCTTCTTCGGCTGGCCTGACAAGGGGATCGCTATTGATCGGCAGAAGCCGTGTCCCGCGTTGGAGATCGAATCGACCGGGGCGGGACCGTCGTTGCGCGTCGGGAAGAGCGAGACGTTGTCGATCCGGTGGTGATGGCGTTCTGGTGGGCGTACATCTGTAGGTTTGTGCCTATAGGGGGCACGGAGTCGATCGAAAAGGGAGGAGTCGTGAGGAGCCACGATGGTCGTAGTACGACTTGTTGCGGAAGCACATGGTCTGAGGACCGAACCTCGCCGGTTCAGCACTACGGTGCCGTCGCGGCGGCCAGGTAAGGAAGGGGCGTGGTTCCGAAGGCGATGTGTCGCCACCTTCTCAGCACTGAGAGAATGCTCATCAATCCGGATCCCAGCATACGGGGCGTAGAGGTAAGGTCAGTAGGTGTGTAAACGAAGAGCAGGCGGTGTAGCCTTCGGGAG
>CAYPAZ010000303.1:0-3034 GCA_964408835.1 uncultured Anaerolineaceae bacterium | reverse complement strand
GTGAGCTTCTCGCAGGTCGCCATCCTGCTCGCCAACACGACAGCGTGGACGAACGCGGGGCTCCAGCCGCAGACGACCTACTATTTCCGCGTGCGCGCCAGCGCCGGCAACGTGTACTCCGCCTACTCGAACGTGGCCAGCGCGACCACCGCGGCGCCGCCCGCCGCGCCCTCCAACCTCGCTGCCACCGCGCTCGGGGCCGATTCCATCCGGCTTACCTGGATCGATAACGCGACCAACGAGCAGTACTACAGCATCGAGCGCTCCATCGATGGGGTGAGTTTCGCCCAGGTCGCGCTCGTGATGGCGAACACCACCGCCTGGACCAACTACAGCCTCCAGGCCTCGACCACCTACCATTATCGCGTCCGGGCGACGGCCGGGAGTGTGTATTCGGCGTACTCCAACGTCGCCACAGCGACGACAGCGGATGCACCCGCGGCGCCCACGAACCTGACGGCAACCATGCCGACTGCCACGAGCGTCCGGCTCACCTGGACCGACAACGCAACCAACGAGCAGTACTACCGGATCGAACGTTCCACCGATGGTGTGACGTTCACGCAGGTGGCGATCCTGCTCGCCAACTCCACGTCGTGGACGAACGCGGGCCTCACGCCGGGCGTGACCTACCACTACCGCGTCCGCGCGAGCGTGGGGCTCGTGTACTCTGGCTATTCGAACACGGTGACCGTGACGCCCTGACTCGGGCTCCGCGCGCATGCCGTGCCCAACTGACTGCGATTTTTCGTGAGCTGCCGCGCCGAGACTCCTGCTCCCCCGGGCCCCTGCAGGCTCTGGGACAGCGGGCAGTCTGTGAAACGACAACGCAGATCTGAGAAATGAAAGAGATACGGTGGACAGGCTAGCTATTCGCAATATAGGATGGCGCCCGGCGGGCTGTGCCTCGCCGCTTCGAGGGTGAGAACGATGACCTCCACCGCTGCGGGACGTGACGTTGAGTGGACGACACAGACGGTGTCCGTCTGCGGTCGGCCGATGCATACCGAGGTGGCCGGAAGCGGTCCCTCGGTCGTCGTCTTTCCCCGCGACCAGGGCCACCCCCCGGTGACCCCGAAGTTCATGGAGAAGCTGACGGCAACAAACACCGTCTACTTCCCCTGGCTGGCAGGATTTCACGGCGGCGAGCCCTCCGACTGGGACTGGCTCACAAGCGTGCGCGACCTCGCTATCGTCCACCTGCAGATGCTGGATGCGCTCCGCATCCAGCGGCCGGCGCTCGTCGGCCTTGGGTTCGGCGGCTGGCTCGCTGCGGAGATAGCGACCATGGCCACGAAGAGCCTGCGCGCCCTCGTGCTCGTCTCATCGATGGGCGTGAAACCCGCGGAGGCCTACATCTACGACCAGTTCCTCGTCAGCACCGAGCACTACGCGCAGACTGCGTTCCGCGACAGGAGCCTGTTCGAGGAGATCTATGGCGAGGAGACCACCTACGAGCAGCTCGAGGCCTGGGAGACAGACCGCGAGATGGTCTCGCGGATAGCGTGGAAGCCGTACATGTACAACCCGGTGCTGCCGCAGCTCCTGGCGGGGCTCGACATCCCCGCCCTGGTAGCGCACGGCGAAGAGGACCTCGTCGTCCCCGTGGAGTGTGCCCGGATCTACCATGATGCTCTCCGAGAGGCAAAGCTCGAACTCATCCCCGCCAGCGGCCACGCCGTCGAGTTCGAACAGCCCGAGGTGCTCACACGCCTCCTCTCGGCCTTCCTGCGCCAGGACTGAAGCCATTCAACCGACGGAGGCAGAACCATGCACCTGATGTACTTCACCGAGCAGCCGGCCTCGTTCTGGAACCCCGACACGGCCGACATGGAAGACGTGCCGGTCGGCGGCGGCAAGACGCAGAAAGTCTCCGCTCTCCTGCACTCGAACCGGTTTTTCGACCCGAAGGAGGGGCAGCGTCTCTATAACGAGCGTCTCGACGAGTACCAGTTGGTCGAGGAAGTCGGCTTCGACGGGATCATGCTGAACGAGCACCATACCGCGCCGTTTTGCTTGTCGCCCCGCGTGAACCTGTTCGCCGTGCTGCTCGCGCGGCTCACGCAGCGAGTGAAAATCGTCCTGCTTGGGAACCCACTCCCGATCCTGGACAACCCGGTGCACCTGGCCGAGGAGCTGTCGATCATCGACATGATTTCTGGTGGGCGGCTCGTGTCTGGATTCGTCCGGGGCGGTGGCGTCGAGAACCTGCAGGCGAACGCCAACCCGATGTTCAACCGCGAGCGCTTCCAGGAAGCGCACGACCTGGTGATCGCTGCCTGGACTCGAGAGGGTCCGTTCCGCTGGGAGGGCAAGCACTACCAGTTCAGGGTGGTGAACCCGTGGGCCACGCCTCTGCAGAAGCCCCACCCGCGGATCTGGATACCAGGCGTTGCGAGCCGCGAGACCGTGGTTTGGTCGGCCGAGCACCGCTACCCATACATCGGCCTGAACACGAACTTCGACCTCAGCCAGAAGATCAAGGACCTCTACACAGAGACCGCCCGTGAGGTCGGCTACGAGCCGGGCCCCGAGAACTTCGGGCAACTGCTGCAGTGCCACGTCGCCGAAACTGAGGAAAAAGCCGAACGGAACGCCCGGGAGTTCATGTGGATGCGGGGCGAGTTCACCGGGCTGTCCCACCCGGTCTGGAATTCGCCCACCGGCTACCTTTCGCCCGCGAACCGGAAATCGGTCATCGAGATTGCGGCCGGCCGACGGCCGATGAACCGGCCGCCCTCGCAGGAACAGCGACGCCTCGAGCACACGTTCGTCTGGGGCACGCCGGACCAGGTCATCAAGCAACTCAAGACCGTGCTCGAGAACAACCGCGTGGGCATCCTCGCTCTCTGGGGCAACGATGGCCGGATTGACCACGAAGACTCGAAGACTTGCATCCGGCTCCTGGGCAAGGAAGTGCTCCCCGCCATCCGCGACTACGCAGACGAGCTCGGACTGAAGGATCCGTTCGAGGTCGATGCGCCCGTCAGCGTCGATGCCTCGCCCCGGGCGGAGCTCTCCACTTCGCGGTAGG
>CAYPAZ010000302.1:0-3044 GCA_964408835.1 uncultured Anaerolineaceae bacterium | reverse complement strand
GGGTGACCTGTCGGCCACCCCCTCGTTGTGTGGTGTCGGCCCTCGTCCGTCAGTCCTGGGGGACGATGACGGTGAAGCTGAGTCCCAGCGGGTTGGTGACGCCGGCCAAGCGCTGCGTAAGCGCCAGAGGTTAACGCGTAAAATCTGGGCCGCCGAGGCGTGTTCGGCTATACTCCCCGGCAGCCGCCGCTGAGGGCGGCAACCGTGGGAGGGAATGTTATGTACGACGTGATCGTTGTGGGGGCGCGGTGCGCGGGATCGCCGCTGGCGATGTTGCTGGCGCGGAAGGGGCACCGGGTGCTGGCGGTTGACCGCATGGAGCTGACGGAGGACGTGGTTTCGACCCACTTCGTGACCGAAGCGGGGAGCGCGGCGTTGCAGCGGTGGGGGCTGCTCGACCGGGTGCTCGCTACGGGGGCGCCGGCGAAGAACGCGCGCGCTTCGGTGAACGGGCGTGAGATGCCCCTTGGGGGGAACCCGGAGTTGCCGGAGGGGATGTGCCCGAGGAGGACGGTGCTGGACCGGATCCTGGCGGATGCGGCGCGGGAGGCGGGGGCGGAGGTGCGCGAGAACGTCTCGGTGCGGGAGCTGGTTATCGAGGATGGGGGAGTGAAGGGGATCCGAGGGGTCGATAGCAGCGGGAAGGAGGTGGAGGAGGCGGCGACTATGGTGGTGGGGGCAGACGGCGAGAATTCGCTGGTGGCGCGCCTGGCGGGGGCGACGGAGTACCGGACGGGCCCGGGGCAGACTTGCGGGGGCTACGGGTACTTCAGCGGGGTGGAGTGGGAGACGCCGGAGCTGCATATCGCGGAGAACCGGGCGTTCTTCCTGTTCCCGACGAACGATGACATGGTGTGCCTGGCGACGGAGTGGCCGCGGGAGAGCTTCGCGGAGTTCAAGGTGGACCTGGAGGGGAACCTGCTGAAGACGCTGGACCTGGTTCCGGACCTCGGGAAGCGAGCACGTGCGGGGAAGCGGGAGGAGAAGATGCGGGGCAAGCTCATCGGGCACACGTTCCTGAAGCAGGCGCACGGGCCGGGGTGGGCTCTGACGGGGGATGCGCGGTATCACAAGGACCCGGTGCTGGGGCAGGGGATCACGGATGCGTTCCTGGACAGCGAGGTGCTGGCGGATGCTATCGACGCGGGGCTGAAGGGCGAGAAACCGATGGAGGAGGCGCTGGCGGCATACCAGACACGGCGGGACGCGGAGACGGCGATGATTTACCAGGTGACGGAGATGTTCGCGAGCCTGAACCCGCCGAACGAGTTGCTGGAGATGATGGCCGCGCAGTCCTCAGCGGGGCAGGCAGCCGGGGCGTAGACTCCCAGCCATGAAGGTTGGACTGCATATCCCGCAGGTGGGGCCGTTCGCGCGGCCGGAGGTCATCGCGCCTTTCGCGGAGGCGGCGGACGAGGCGGGGTTCGACAGCCTTTGGGTGTTCGACCACGTGGTGTTGCAAAGGAACCAGGAATCGAAGTACCCGTATTCGCCCGATGGAAACCTCGGGTTCCCACCGACGATGGACTTCATCGAGCCGATGACGCTGATGACGTGGGTGGCCGGGCTGACGAAGCGGGCGCAGATCGGGAGCAGCGTGCTGGTGCTGCCGATGCGGCACCCGGTGCTGCACGCGAAGATGCTGGCGAGCATGGACCATCTCTCGGGCGGGCGGATGATCCTGGGGGCGGGGGTTGGGTGGTGGAAGCAGGAGTTCGAGGTGTTGGGAGTGCCGTTCGAGAAGCGAGGAAAGCGGATGGATGAGTGCTTGCAGTTGATGCGAGCGCTGTGGCGGGACGAGTGGGTGGAGTTCCGGGGCGAGTTCTACGAGTGCGTGGACTGGACTTCGAACCCGAAGCCGGTGAACGGCGACATCCCGATCTGGCTGGGAGGAGAGAGCAGGCAGCAGCTGGAGCGGGTGGGGAAGTACGCGGACGGGTGGCATGCGACGGCGGCGAGCCTGGGGACGCTTCGGCAGGACTTCGAGGTGGCGCAGGAGGCGGCGGTGAAGGCGGGGCGGGACCCCGCGAAGCTTTCGCTGACGATTGAGGGGGGTGGGGCGATCGGCCTGGAGGGGCAGGAGCAGGTGGCGGAGCGGCTCGCGAAGATTGCCGAGCTGGGGGTGGAGCACACGATCTGCCTGGTGCATCCGCGGAACGTGCCGCAGGCGGGGGAGGTGATCGGGGAATTCGGGGCGAGGTACTTGAAGGCGATTCAGGGGTAGCGGGTTACGGGTTACGGGTAACGGGTAACGGCACCACGCCACCTCCCCAGGTCTCCGTGCATCAGGGGTCGGCGGGAGAGGAAGCTGCGGGTTGGGCGGAGCCGGCGGCTTCGGCTTCGGAGCTGAAGTGGCGGGGGATGCGGTAGTTCCGGAGGTCGGGGACGCGAGCGGCGATGAGTGCGACGACGACAAGGCAGCCGACGCCGCCGCTGACGACTGCGAAGGTGGCGGTTGTAAGGGCAGCGACGAAGCCGGATTCCATGGCGCCGACCTGGTTGGAGGCGCCGATGAAGACCATGTTGACGGAGCTGACGCGGCCGCGGAGTTCATCGGGGGTGGCGAGCTGGATGGTGGTCTGACGCATGACGACGGAGACCTGGTCAGCCATGCCGATGGCCATGTAGGCGGCGAGGGAGAGGACGAAGGAACGTGAGAGGCCGAAGACGATGGTCATGAGGCCGAAGATCGCGACAGTTATAAGGAGGGCGCGGCCGGTGCGTTCGATTGGGCGGGACATGAGGAGGGTGACGGCCATGATGAAGGCGCCGACTTCGAAGGAGGCGAGGAGGAGGCCATAGCCGAGGGGCCCGACATCGAGGATGTCGCGGGCGTAGACGGGGAGGAGGGCGACGGCGCCGCCGAAGATGACGGCGAACATGTCGAGGGTCATGGCGCTCCAGAGGACGGACCGCTGGCGGACGAAGCTGATGCCTTCGCGGATGGCGGTAAGGCTGACTTCGCGGGTGGGGCCGACTCGCGGGCGTGGGTGGACGAAGAACATGGCGGCCATGGCGAGGGAGAGGAGGACGGCGTTGGCGGT
>CAYPAZ010000301.1:0-3061 GCA_964408835.1 uncultured Anaerolineaceae bacterium | reverse complement strand
CCCAGCTCTCGTTCCAGCCGCTTGAGGATGCCCGCCTGCACCTTGGCGATATCTTCGTCGGTCAGCGTCCGGTCAGGCGCCTGGTATCGCACCCGCACCGCCAGTGACCTCTTCCCGGCTGGTACGCCCTCGCCACGGTAGTCATCGAAGACATCCGCGCCGACCACCAGTCGGGTCTGCCGGACGACCTTTGTGATGGACTCCGCGGGTGTCCCGAGGTCCGCCAGTAAGGCGAGGTCGACGATCAGCTCCGGGAAGCGCGACGCCGCCGCATACACGGGTCGCTCCGGGATCGTTGGCAGCAACTCCTCCAACCACAACTCGACCAGGAAAACGGTCTCCTCAACATCGAACGCCGCCGCCAGCGACGGGTGCACCTGCCCCACAACCCCGATGGGCTGAGCGCCCGCTGAAATGACCGCCGTGTGACCCGCCAGCAGACCGAACACCTCGCTCGCGGCGAACTCTGGCCGGACCCCGATTCCCTTGAGCACCACCTCGGCCGCGCCCTTCGCATCGAAGAAGTCCAGGCGCTCCTTCGAATGCGTCGAAGGCCACCTCGCCTCTCGCGGCCCACCCAACAGCCCGCAGAGCACGGGTCTCTCGTGGGGCAGGTCGCCCTCCACCGGGAGGTACTCGAAACCGATCTCGAACAGGCGTAACGGCCCATCGGTATGGCGCCGGTTCGCCGCGAAGCTCTCGAGCAGCGATGGTCGCAGCGTCGTCCGCAGGTAGGTGTGCTGGGCCGCCACCGGGTTCACTACCGCGAGCGGCCCCGTCCGCCGTGGGTCACCCGGCTCGACTGCGCGCTCAAGCTTCTCCGCGCTCGTCAGCGTGTAAGTGATGATCTCCTGGAAGCCGGCAGCCACTGCGAGGTCCCGGATTCGCTCGCGAGCGTCCTCCAACGGCCGTGGCTCGACCTCGGGCAACGCCCCCGCGATGAACGTCGTCGGCAGCTTGTCATACCCGTACAGGCGCCCGATATCCTCGATCACGTCGTCGGCGATTTCCACGTCGGGCCGCCAGTACGGCGGCGTAACCGCGAACACGCCGGGCCGCGCAACCCCGCACGCGAAGCCCTGAGCGCTCAGGATCCGTCCCACGTCGTCCACGGGCACGGCTAACCCTAGCACGCGTTCGATGCGCTCTTCGGCCACCTCGATGGGTCGAGGCTCCGTGTGGCCCGGGTAGACATCTACCAGGCCGCTTGCGATCTTCCCGCCCGTAAGCGCCGCGAACAGGTGAAGCGCGCGCCGCTGGGCATACTCCGCGGTGTCCGGCCCGATCCCCTTTTCGAACCGTAGCGATGCCTCCGTCCGGAGCTTGAGGAGTCCCGTCGTCCGCCGGATCGAGCCAGCCTTGAAGTTCGCCACTTCGAGCAGCACGTTCCGCGTCCGTTCGCTGACCTCAGAGTTGCCGCCACCGATGACACCACCCACCCCCACTGGCCCTCCGCCGTCGCAAATCATCAGGATCTCCGGGTCCAGTTCGCGGTCCACACCGTCAAGCGTGAGCAGCCGTTCCCCCGGCCGCGCCCTCCGCGCCACGATTCGATGTTCACGGACCAGGTCGTAGTCGAAAGCGTGCAGCGGCTGGCCCGTCTCGATCATGACGTAGTTGGTGATGTCTACCACGTTGTTGATCGGGCGCATCCCGTGCTTCATCAACCGCTCCTGCATCCACCCCGGCGACGGCGCGATCGTTACCTCCTGGATCACGGACGCGGTGAACCGCCGGCAAAGGTCCGGGTCCGCAATCTCGACCGCGACGAGCGACTCGACGGCCGGTCCTGTCGCGGCGAAGCTCAGGTCCGGCTCTCGCAACGGAAGATCCAGCAGCGCCGCGACCTCGCGAGCCAGTCCGAGCACCCCCAGCAGGTCCGCCCGGTTCGCCCACGTGCTGATGTCGAACACCACGTCGCCCAGTTCCTCGACCAGCGGGCGCCCCACGACCGCCGAATCCGGCAGCACCAGGATGCCCTCGTGGTCCTCGCTCAGCCCCAACTCCTTCTCGCTCAGCACCATCCCGGCCGACTCCACTCCGCGAATCGGCCGCAGCTTGAGCGTCGCCGGCTCACCACTCTGTCCGTCGATCAGTCGCGCCCCCTCGGTTGCGAACGCCACCTTCTGCCCGGGCGCCACGTTCGGCGCACCGCAGACCACTGTCTTCTGCCCCTCCCCCGTCTCCACCGTCGCCAGTCGCAGCCTGTCCGCGTTCGGATGCGGTTCCACCGCCACCACCTCCGCCACCCGGATGTGTTCGGGCGCCCAATCCTTCCCGATGACCTCGTACCCCTCCACCTCCGCAATCGCGTCCGTGATCTTCCACGCCAGGTCCGCGGGCGCCATGTCGACGTCCACGAACTCCCGCAACCACTTCAGAGAAAGCTTCACAGTGCGATTAGCCTTTCGCCATTAGCTCTTAGTTGTCGCCCGACGAGGCGTCTCGCGGCTGGCCTGACGCTGGACGGTCTTGCGGAACGCCACCAGAAGTCGCTTCACCTCGGTCACCGTTCCCGCGCACTTGTCCCGCTCGGCACCGGTGATGTACCCAAGGTCGGCGGCGAGGATCAGAAAGTAGTCGACTTCCGCTGCAGAGCCAAGGGCGACGGTGAGGGACTGCCCGAACTCTCGGAGCCCTCGCGCCGACCCCTCGGCGATGTTCGCCGGGATGGAGCTCGCTGCGCGGCGCATCTGCGAAGTCAGCCCAAAGCGCTCCTCGGCTGGGAACGCCTGGGTTAGCTGGTAGGTCATCAAGGTCAGCTCATGGCTCTTCTGCCAGACGATCAGATCCGTGAACGGTCGCATGTCTCCCTCCTGCGTGGGCCCCGATACTAACGGCTGACAGCTAACGGCTGTTAGCTCCCTCAAAACTGCCCGAGGAATCGGATGTCGTTCGCGTAGAAGTTCCGGATGTCCTCGATGCCCCACCGTAGCAGGGCCACTCGCTCCACCCCGATCCCGAACGCGAAGCCCGTATAGCGCGAGGAGTCGTAGCCGGCGTTCTCGATGATCTCCGGGTGCACCATCCCGGCACCCAGGATCTCGATCCAGCCCGTGCC
>CAYPAZ010000300.1:0-3067 GCA_964408835.1 uncultured Anaerolineaceae bacterium | reverse complement strand
GAAGGGTTGCAACGTGGTGATCAACTACACCAAGAGCGAGGCGGAGGCGAAGGATACCGCGGCGGAATGCGAGGCGCTGGGTGTGGAGACGCTGTTGTGCCGGGCGGATGTCTCGAAGGATGAGGATTGCCGGCGGATGGCGGACGAGGCGATCGGGAAGTGGGGGAGGATCGACGGGCTGATCAACAACGCTGGGACGACGAAGTTCGTGGACCACGCCAACCTGGACGGACTGACGGCGGAAGACTTCCTGTGGATCTACAGCGTGAATGTGGTTGGGCCGTTCCAGATGACGCGAGCGGTGGCGCCGCATATGAAGGCGGCCGGGAAGGGCTCGATCGTCAACATCTCGTCGATCGCGGGGGTGATGGGGGTGGGGAGTTCGGTGGCGTACACAGCGTCGAAGGGGGCGTTGAACACGATGACGCTTTCGCTGGCGCGGGCGCTGGGGCCGGAGATCCGCGTGAACACGGTGTGCCCGGGGTTCATCCAGGGGCGGTGGCTCCGGGGCGGCATGGGGGATGAGATGTACGAGGCGGCGAAGGCGGCGCAGGAGCGAACAACGCCCCTGCGCAAGGCGGGGACGCCCGAAGACATGGCGCAGGCGGCGGTGTGGTTCCTGGAAGGGGCGGACCTGGTGACTGGAGAGATCCTGCTTGTGGACGCGGGGGCCCACCTCGGCGGGGCTATCCTGAAGGCGCGCTAGCCTTAGCGGACGCGGGGACCAGCCCAGCCTGCTCTAACGCGCCGGTGAGCTGGCCGGCCATGAAGTCGTGGCCGGCAGGGCTGAGGTGGAAGCCATCGGCTGAGAACAGTGCCGCACCATCGGGTAGAGCCTGCGCGGTGGTGGAGGCATCGACGAAGAGGAAGCGGTGGGCTTCGCCGGCGGCGCGGACATCGGTCATGAGCTGACGACGTTCGGCGGCGGCGCGGGGCTTGCTGGCCCACCTGCCGGTGCCGGGGTAAGGCAGGAGCATGAACTGGGTGTCTTCGACGCGCGAAAGCGTGCGGATGACATCGAGGTAGTGGCCGGTGAGCTGCTCGCGGTTGGTGATGGGCTCCGTGCCGATGAGGCGGCGGGTGATTGCGCGGGCGGCGCGGTTCATGGCCTTGCTGACCCGGCCCTTATCCCGCGTCCGGGTGTCGAAGCGCTCCTCCCAGCGGCGCCAGCGGCGACCAGCTCGCTGCCCGAAGAGGCGGCGAATGCGCGGCCAGACGAACGCGACATTCATCTGGAAGCTGACAACGGGGAGGATGACGATGTCCGGGTCGGCTTCGCGGACGCGGTCTTCGGCGAGCCTGGGGGCGTTATCGAACAGGACGGAGAACCGGGTCTCTTCCCACGTGACGGGCTCGCCGATGCGGGACTCGATGGCTGAGCTAACGAGGGCGGGCCAGGCGTCGCCGGGCGTGTAGAGGCCTGCGGTGTCGCTGTTGCCGAGGAGGAGGACCTTCAATGGGATGCTCCGGACGGGGATTGAGAGGCGGTGCCGGGAGCGATGAGACCGGACTTGAGGATCTCGGAGGCGAGGTGGGCACCGAGTACGCGGTGGCCAGCCTCGTTGAGGTGGTAGCCATCGCGGGAGGAGGTATTGAGTTCACCGACGGCGGAGTCGAAGGCTTCCTTGCTGGTGACCCACGCAAAGTGGTGGGCGCGAGCCACAGCCTCGACATCGGCCAGGAAGCGCTGGCGGTCGGCCGTGTGCTTGCCCTGGCGGGTGAAGCGCGAACGGCCGGGGTAGGTGACGCAGGCGACCTGGGCATCTTCGACGCGGGAAAGGGCGTGGAGGACGGCGACGTAGTCGTCGGTGAGTTGCTGGCGGGTGCGGAGGGGGGCGGTACCGGGGACGACGCGGCTGACCTTGCGGATAGTCTGGTTAAGGGCATCGCGGAGGCGGCCGCGCCTGAGGGTCTTATCGTCGAAGCCAAGCTCAAGGCGGCGATACCAGTTGCCAGCACGCTCGCCGAAGAGGTTGCGAACGCGGACCCAGACGAAGCCGACGGTGAACTGAAAGGTGCCGACCGGGAGGATGATGAGGTCGGGCCGGGCGTCGCGGACCTTCTTGTCGCCGTAGGCTGGCGCGGTGGGCGTGTCTACAGTGAAGCGGACCTCCTCCAGGTCGACGGGCTGGCCGAGATGCTCGGACAGGCGGGCAGCGGCGACGCGGGTCCAGGGGTCCTCGCCGATGTGGAGGCCGGCCGTATCGGAGTTGCCGAGGACGAGGAGCTTCACGGTGGGAACGATGGCACGCCGGGTGGCTGGCGTCTATGGCGCGGTGGACGGCGGGAGAGGTGAACTGCAGGACGCCACGGTCGCGAAGAGTCGACGGGGTAAATGCGCGGGCCGGGCGCCGGAGAGCAGGCCGGGAAGCCCCTCGCTTACGCTGGGGGTACGGACAGGGTGAGGGGGTCGCCGCGGGCAATGGTGCCGGGAGTGAGGACGGAAGCGTAGACGCCAGCGAAGGCGTCGTTGAGCTGGCCGGCGGACTTGAGCACGGAGGGCGTGGACTCGCCGGTTTCGGGGTCGAGGGTGATCATCTGGCAGCGGCGGTCCTGTTCGGTGACGGCGAGGGTTACCTCGCCGACGCGGATGGTGTGGCCCACCCAGGCGCGCTCGGAGAAGGCGGGGAGGCCGGGAGCTTCGACGATGAGGTTCATGCGGAAGCGGCGGTGGTCGGGTGGGACGCCTGCGGCGGAGGCGAGGGCTTCGATGGTGGCGGTGGTGATGAGAGACACATAGGCGATGTCGTGGTTGCCGCGGTGGTCGGCATGGAGGCGGACGGGGGTACCGGCGGCGGCTTCGAGGGCGAGGCGGAGTTCTTCGCTCTCGATGGGGAGAGTCTCGCCGGCGGGGGTATGGACGACGAGGGCAGGGCGACCTGACCCGGCCGATTGCCAGGCGGGCTGGTGCTGGAGCAGTGCGGGGCATTCGCGGCCGGTGAGCCATGGGAAGGGGGTGTGAAGGCGCTCCTGGACGAAGGCGTACATTCGGTCGCCGGGGATGCCCTGGAAGCCGACCTGCGCGGTGGTGAGGGACTCTCCGCGCATGGACTTGACGGGGTAGCGG
>CAYPAZ010000299.1:0-3112 GCA_964408835.1 uncultured Anaerolineaceae bacterium | reverse complement strand
TGCCCCGCTCGCAGGCCTCGGCTACGCCGCCGGTGGCCACCCCACTATCGGTCCCTCTCGCATCGCTCGCCACACCCGCCGCATCATGCGCCGGCTGTTCGGTGGCGATGCCTACCTCGAACCTCCCGAGGTGATCGAAGCTATCACCGGCGCCATTACTCGCACCGCCTCCCGGGAAGGTGTCGCCATGATCGTCTCCGGCCCCACCAGCAACCAGGTCGGTGAAGACTCGATCGATCCCATCCGCGGCGAAGCCCGGCGCGCAGAGGTGGAGTCCGCCGTCTGCCAGGCCGCCGCCCGGGCCCGCGTCCACTACTTCGGCCCCAGCAATACTCCCCTTGCCCCGTCCGAGCGCTCAACGTTCCGCCACAGCGATGGCTTCCACTCCAACCTCCTCACTCACGCCCTGCTCGGCCTCGGCGGCGCCCAGATGGTTGCCTGCGCACTCGAAGACCAGGAGCCCCGCGGCTTCTCTATCGCGGGCGTCCGTGCCCTCTTTGACCGCCTCCGCCACACCGAAGGCTCCCCGCTCTTCAACATCCTCTCCGATGCCGAAGCCGCCCTCATCCCACGGCTTCAGTCCCGTGTCACGTTCATCTCACCGGTCCAGGGTCCGCTCACCCTCGGGTAGTGTCCTCCCGGCCGCCCCCCGGTCAACCTCTACCCCACTCTGGTCAGCTCCCCCGTCCGGGGGTCCGCTGCCCGGCGCAGCCTGCCCTGTCCCGGGCTGCCAACGAGGCCCCCGTCAATCCAAATCCAAGATCGAAAATCGAAAGCCCCCTACCCCCCCGCCACCGCCGGCACAATGCTCACCTCATCACCGTCCTTCAACGCTGTCGCCAGCCCCGAATCGAACCGCACGTCGTCGCCGTTGATGTAGATGTTCACGAACCGCCGGAGCTGGCCCGTGTCGTCCAGCAGCCGCTCGCGCATCCCAGGGTAGCTGTCTTCCAGGTGCACGATGCACTCCTGCAACGTTGCCCCCGCACCTGGCACCGTCGGCTGGTCTGCCGTGAGCCCGCGCAGGGGCTGTGGGATTCGTACCGTGATCGCCATCTTCAGTCCTCGCTCTAACCCTCGACCACGTCCCCGGTCACGGGGTCCACACGCACCCCGCGGTCCTGGGCCCAGGTCAGGGACCGTTCGATTTCGTCCGCGTCACCCTCAAGCTCGAGGATGACCCAGCCGGTGTTCTCGTCTACGTCCGCCATTCGGACGTTCGTGATAACGCGGAACTCGTGGCCGAGGTTGTAGATGATCGGCTCACGGATCAGCTGTTCGGGGAAGGTAAACCGGACGCGCTTCACTGCCATCAGGCAAGGGCCTCCTCTGGTTGGCGGCTCCCGTACGCAGCCTCGAACGCCTCGAACGTCGGCTCGATCTCGATCGGCGGGTCCAGCGCTTCCACTGCGGCATCGGCCGTCTTGAGCCCGGCCCCCGTGATAAAGGCGACCGTCAGCTCATCCGGGTGGATTCTACCCTGTTCCGCCAGTTGCTTGACCGAGGCCACCGTTACGCCGCCCGCCGTCTCCGCGAAGATGCCCTCCGTCTCGGCCAGGAGCTTGATCCCCTGCACGATCTCCGGGTCGGTCACCTTGCCGCAGGCGCCGTCCGTCTCCTTCAGCTGCACAAGGCTGTAGTACCCGTCCGCCGGGTTCCCAATCGCCAGAGACTTCGCGATTGTGTTCGGCCGCTGCGGCCGGAAGTTCATCGAACCTTCCTCCCACGCAACCGCCACCGGCGAACAGCCTTCCGCCTGCGCACCGCTCATGCGTGTCTTCGGTTCGTCGATGAGCCCGGCCTTGTGCAACTCCTCGAACCCCTTGCGGATCTTCACGAACAGCGACCCGCTCGCGATCGGCACCACGCAATGGTCCGGCGCCCGCCAGCCAAGCTGCTCCGCCACCTCGAAGCCCAGCGTCTTCGAGCCCTCCGAGTAGTACGGCCGCACGTTCACGTTCACGAACGCCCAGTTGTACGACCCTGCCAGCTCCGCACACAACCGGTTCACCGCGTCGTAGTTCCCGGTCACCTTCACCAGCGTCGGACCGTAGATCGAAGAGCAGATCACCTTGTTGATCTCCAGGTCGTGCGGGATGAAAACCACAGCCTCCATCCCCGCCGCCGCTGCGTGCGCGCTCACCGAGTTCGCCAGGTTCCCCGTGCTCGCGCACGCCAGCTTCTCGTAACCCAGCTCCCGCGCCCGCGTCGCCGCCACTGCAACCACCCGGTCTTTGAACGACCAGGTTGGGTTCACCGTGTCGTTCTTCAGCCACAGGTTGTTGAGCCCCAGCGCCTTGCCAAGGTTCCTGGCCCGTATCAGCGGTGTGTACCCCGCCCCGATATCGACCGCCGCGTCCGAATCGCACGGCAGGAAGTCCCGGTACCGCCACAAGCTCGCCGGCCCCGACTCGATCCGCTGGCGGCTCACCGCCGCACGGATGCCCTCGTAATCGTATGTAACCTCGAGCGGCCCGAAACAGAACTCGCATACGTGGATAGCTGCCAGCGGGTACTCACGGTGACACTCGCGGCAACGAAGGTTTCTCGCAAAGGACATGCTCACACTCCTCCCGGAGCGGTACTCCGAATGCGCGGGCGACTGCCCGCATCGACGGGGGAACGGTTGAGGGGGCCCCTCTCGCAGGGGCTAGAGCATGACCATTCGGCCCGGGGACAAAAGCACAGTGCTACTCCTCACATCCGCTGGGCCGTTTCGAATCTGGAGCTGGCGCTCTCATCTTCCCCCTCGCGGGGGCCGGACTTGGCACCTTACCCTTCCATCGCGGAAGAACAGGTTGCCGGGCTTCACAGGGCCGGTACCCTCCACCCATCTCGATAAAAGCGGCCACGTTCGCGGTTGCTGCCGCTTATGGTAGGGAGCCGCCCTCCAGCCGGTCAACCATGGACGCTCCCCGGGACCCTCATCCCTCACGCCTTCGCGAAGACGAACAGGTGGTGCCCCTGCTCCCCTCGCTCATACATCCTCACCATCGCCCCCAGCAGGTCCAGCTGTCCCAGGTACCCCCGCGTCCCGTACCGCGCCTCGTAGTGGCGCCGCTTCGACACCATCGCCGCCTCCGCGGCCCGCCACTGCTGCAGCGCCTCCAGC
>CAYPAZ010000298.1:0-3127 GCA_964408835.1 uncultured Anaerolineaceae bacterium | reverse complement strand
CACCATCCAGTCCCAGCAGACCTCCGGCCCCGCCACCCCCTCGCAATGGGCCGCCGCCGGCGCCCTCAACGGCATCCAGCACTCCATCGAATCCCTCCGCCTCACCCTCGAAAACAACCGCAACATCCTCATGGACCGCCTCCGCGCCTTCCCCGGCGTCCGCGCCACCCGCCCCGACGGCGCCTTCTATACCTTCCCCGACTTCACCACCTACCAGCCCGACTCCCGCCGCCTCGCCGAGTTCCTCCTCGAAAAGGTCCGCGTCGTCACCGTCCCCGGCGGCGAGTTCGGCATGGAAGGACACCTCCGCATCAGCTTCTGCGGCACCCCCAGGGAGATCACCGAAGGCATCGAGCGCATCCGCTGGGCGCTCGACCCCACCGCCCCCAACGAGCTCTACCTCGGCGACCGCCGCCTCGTCCGCGACTGGACCTGACACCCGGGAGACCGCCATGAACCCCTACACCGACATCCCCTCGCCCGCCGCCGCCCAGGCCTCGCTCTCCGCCGCCCGCTACGGCCTCGACAACCACGGCCTCCTGAACCTCGGCCGTGTCTACTGGAACCTCACCACCGCCGCCCTTTACGAAGAAGCCGTCTTCCGCGGCGAGGCCCGCGTCGTCCACGACGGACCCCTGCTCGTCACCACCGGCAAGCACACCGCCCGCGCCGCCGCCGACAAGTTCCTCGTCCGCGAACCCGCCTCCGAGGACCACATCTGGTGGGGCCAGTACAACCGCCCCTTCCTCCCCGAAGCCTTCAACACCCTGCTCTCCCGCCTTCAGGCCTATCTCCAGGGCCGCGACGTATTCGTGCAGGATTGTTTCGCCGGCGCCGACCCCGCCTACCGCCTCCCCATCCGCATCGTCACCGAACTCGCCTGGCACAGCCTCTTCGCCCGCACCATGTTCCTCAAGCCCGGCAGCCTCGACGCCTGCGCCACGCACGTCCCCGAATACACCGTCATCGCCGCCCCCGGCTTCCACGCCAGCCCGCTCATCGACTCCACCCGCACCGCCACCTTCATCATCCTCAACCCCGCCTCCCGCATCGCCATCATCGGCGGCTCCAGCTACGGCGGCGAGATCAAGAAGACCATCTTCACCGTCCTCAACATGCTCCTCCCCTTCCAGGACGTGCTCCCCATGCACTGCTCCGCCAACCTCGGCCCCGCCGGCGACGTCGCCATCTTCTTCGGCCTCTCCGGCACCGGCAAAACCACCCTCTCGGCCGACCCCACCCGCCACCTCATCGGCGACGACGAACACGGCTGGTCCGCCGATGGCGTCTTCAACTTCGAGGACGGCTGTTACGCCAAGCTCATCCGCCTCTCGCCCACCGCCGAGCCTCAGATCTACGCCTGCACCCGCCGCTTCGGGACCCTCCTCGAAAACGTCGTCCACGACCCCCGCACCCGCCTGCTCGACCTCGACGACGACGCCTTTACCGAGAACACCCGCGGCGCTTATCCGCTCTCCTTCATCGCCAACGCCCATCCGGACAAGCGCTCCGGCCACCCCTCCAACGTTGTCTTCCTTACCTGCGACGCCTCGGGCGTGCTGCCCCCCATCGCGCGCCTCACCCCGGACCAGGCCGTGTACCACTTCATGTCCGGCTACACCAGCAAGATCGCCGGCACCGAGATCGGACTCGGCGCCGAACCTGAAATCACCTTCAGCGCCTGCTTCGGCGCGCCCTTCATGGTGCACCACCCTTACCGCTACGCCGCCATGCTCAAGGAGCGCATCCTCCGCCACGACGCCAGGGTGTGGCTCGTCAATACCGGCTGGACCGGCGGACCCTTCGGCGTCGGCAAGCGCATCAGCATCGCCCACACTCGCGCCCTGCTCGACGCCGCTCTCACCGGCAAGCTCGACGGCGTCGAGTATTGGCCCGACCCTGTCTTCGGCCTCTCCATCCCGCGCTCCTGCGACGGCGTCCCCTCAGCCATCCTCGACCCCGCCTCCACCTGGCCCACGCCCGCCGAGTACGCGCGCAAAGCCGCCAACCTCGCCGCCCGCTTCATCGAGAACTTCCACCTCATCGCCACCGAGGAAGGCATCCCCGAGGACCTCGCCGCCCACGGCCCCCGCCGCCCCGTCCCCGCCTGACACAGTCCCGTAGGGTAGAGTTTACTCTGCGCGAAGCTTGAGCTCCGCCGATCCGCGGCGCAGCCGCCCATCAAAAAACCCGTAGGGTAGAGTTTACTCTGCGCGGAGCTTCAGCTCCGCCAATCCGCGGCGCAGCCGCGCACCGAATCGTGGGGCAGGTCGCCTGACCTGCGCGGGGTCCCCCGACCCCGCAATTGAAAGAAACCCGCGGCTCGACGCCGGTCCCGCACACGTTGTTCGGCAGCGCGCGGTTCGTATGGTTCAGCATGTTGAGGCTCTCCGCGATCGCCTGCAAACTCCAGCGCTCGCTCAGCCGGAACGTGCGCCCCAACCGCGGATCCACGGACGTGTAGTCGAAGCCGCGCATCGCGTTGCGCGCGTCGAAGCGCTGGTTGCGCGCGAAGCCGTACAGCCTGCCGTGCCACTCGTTCGTGCCCCATTTGCTCGCGATGGTGATCACCCCGCTCGACGCCCGTCCGAACTCCGCCGTGCCGCCCGTGTTCACCACGCCGCGGTCTAGCCCCGCGACCTCGTCCCCGCCAGGTCCTCCCAAGACGACCCGCCCTCGCGGAACCGTCGCTCCCAGCGGCTTTCCGTCAGCGAGCCGTGCCCTTCCAGGCACACCGTCTCCACCTCTTCCGGATCCAGCAGCATGCTGTTCTGATCCCCGCGCTCCAGCGGCATCCGCAACGGCTCCAGACACGCCGGACACCGCCGGTTCACGTCCCACTGCCACAGCCGGAATCCCCCCGACGCCAGAAACACGCACCCGAAGCTCAACCCGATCGCCGCCATCGTCCACGACGTCCGCGTTGCCCAGTGCGCCAGCAACGCCCACTGCATCGCCGTCACCCACAGCGTCACCCCCAGCACCGACAGCAGCCCCAGCGTCGTCACGCCATACACCCCCAGCCGCCAGTCGCGCCGGTTCCTCCGCACATGCCGCCCCAGCCCCACTGTGCCCACCATCATCACCAGCCCCCACGCCACTTTGCCGAATGCCGTCGGGATGTACG
>CAYPAZ010000297.1:0-3139 GCA_964408835.1 uncultured Anaerolineaceae bacterium | reverse complement strand
GGCGTGGATGCCTCCCTGGATGATGGGGAACGTGGTGAGCGGGCCAGCGGCCCGGCGGCAGCGTTCGTACCAGGTGAGGGTGCGTTCGGCGGCGTCGCGGGCTTCGTCGAGGGGGGCCTGGCCGGGAAGGACGTGGTCCAGGGGCATGGCAATGTCGACCCCGAGGGCGCGCTGGACTTCCATGGCGAGCTCGGGGGTGTAGTGATGTTCGGAGCCATCGATGTGGGAGCGGAAGCGCACGCCGGACTCGTCGACCTTGCTGATGCGAGCGAGACTGAAGACCTGGAAGCCACCGCTATCGGAGAGGATGGGGCCCGGCCAATCCATGAACGCGTGGACGCCCCCGAGCTGTTCGATGAGCTGGTGGCCGGGGCGAAGGTAGAGGTGGTAGGCGTTGACGAGCAGGATCTCAGAGCCTGTGGCGGCTACCTCTTCGGGGGAAAGCGACTTGACGGTAGCAAGGGTGCCGACGGGCATGAATGCGGGGGTCTGGATAGTGCCGCGAGCGGTAGTGATGACGCCAGTTCGAGGAGCAGCGGGCCCGAGTGGGGTGGAGGTGAGCGCGAACGAGAAGGTCACGCGAGCACGGTCTCCACGGCTTCGCGCACAAGTCCTGGGGGGACATCGGTGCGGGTGGTAGCACGGCCGAGCGACTCGAGGAGGACCCAGCGGACGGCACCACCCTGGACCTTCTTGTCGAGCAACGTGGCATCGATCACGGCCTGGGGGTCGAGGCCGGGGGCCGACTGAGGTAGTCCGTAGCTGCGAAGAAGCGCCTGCTGGCGGTCGAAGTCGCCGGGAGAGAGCATGCCGAGGCTGACGGCGATCAGTCCGGCGGCTCGCATCCCGACGGCGATGGCCTCGCCGTGGAGGATGGGGCCGAAGGCGGTGACGGCCTCAATGGCGTGGCCCACGGTGTGCCCGTAGTTCAGCAGGGTCCGGAGGTCGGCTTCGCGTTCATCTTCGCTGACGACACGGGCTTTGATAGAACTGCTCCAGGCGATTAGCCGGGGGGAGGTGAAGGTGGCGGGGTCGGAGGCGCCAATTTCGAGTTCGGTTACCAGGCGGGAATCGAGGATCAGACCGTGCTTGATGAGCTCGGCGAAGCCGGCGACAAGGTGGCGCTGCGGGAGGGTAGCGAGGACGTCCGGGTCGATGACGACGGCACGGGGCTGGGCGAAGGCACCGACGAGATTCTTGCCGCGGGGGAGGTCGACACCGGTCTTGCCGCCGATCGCGGCATCGAGCATGGCGAGCGAGGACGTGGGGACGTGCACGAAGTCGATACCACGGAGGTAGGTGGCGGCGGCGAACCCTCCGAGGTCGGTGACGACGCCGCCGCCGAGGCAGACGAGAAAGTCGGTCCGTTCGGCGCGGTGGTCGAGCAGCCAGTCGTAGACAGCGGCGACTGTCTTGAGCGTCTTGTGGGACTCCCCTCCGGGGATGGAGGTAGAGAGCGGCGCGTAGCCCGCGGCGTCGAGGGCGGCTGAGACGATGGGAGCGTAGCGGTCGGCGATAGCGGCATCGGCGAGGAGGAACGCGCGGCCACGGAGGCCCGCCTCCCGGCAGACCGAGCCGACTCGCCCGAGCGCGCCCGACTCCACGATGACGGGGTAGGAGGCGGATCCGTGCTTCGTGTTGACAGTGGCGGCGACGCCCGACGCAGCGCCGTTCCCGGTCACGGGGTCAGGTTCGAGGCGGTCGAGGGAGGGGGAAGGACGCCCGTGAGCGTCGTTCCAGAGGGCGACTACCTCGTCGGCGACCTGTTCGGGGTTCAAGGACTCGACATCGATGGCGGCGTCGGCGAGTTCGTAGTAGCGGCGGCGCGAGTTGAGGAGCGAGGCAAGGCGTCCTTCGGCGTCGCCGGAGAGGAGGGGACGGCCTTCGGTGGCAGGATCAGCCGTGAGCCGGGCAGCGGAGGTGCCGGGCGAGGACGAGAGCCAGACAACGAAGCCGCCGGCGATCGAGCGTCGGCCTTCAGACGTGAGGATGGCGCCGCCGCCCGTGGCTATGACGAGGCGGTCGCGGTCGGCGGCTTCGGTGAGGGCGGCACGCTCGAGTTCGCGGAAGGCGTCCTCGCCTTCCGTGGAGAAGATTTCGGGGATGGAGCGACCGGAGATGGCTTCGACCTGGCGGTCGGTATCGAGCGTGTCCCAGCCGAGGCGCTCGGCGACGAGGGAGGCGACAGTCGACTTGCCGCTCCCGGAGAGGCCAACGAGGAAGATGCGTTCAGGGCGCATGGTGGGAGTATTGAACCACGGAAGGCTCGGGAGGGGGATACAACGGGTAAGAGAGAAGGCCGACGCGGGGCGTGCTACGAGTTGGGATGGCGGGGCGTGAGAGTGGCCAGGTAGCTGGTGAGGTTGGTGCGGATTTCGGTGAGAGTATCGCCGCCGAACTTCTCGAGCCAGGCGTCGGCGAGGACGATGGCGATCATGGCTTCCGCGACGACGCCGGCGGCGGGGACCACACAGACATCGGAGCGTTCGTAGTGGGCGAGGACTTCGGCGCCGGTATCGAGGTCGACGGACGGGAGGGGATGGGCAAGGGTGGGGATGGGTTTGACGGCGGCACGGACGACGATGTCTTCGCCGGTGGAGATGCCGCCTTCGATGCCGCCGTGGCGGTTGGTGGCGTGCTGCCAGGGGCGGTCGGCCCAGCGGTCGGCGGGGAGGATGACATCATGGACCTGGGAGCCGCGCATGGCGGAGCCTTCGAAGCCCGAGCCGAATCCAACGCCCTTGAAGGCGTTGATGCTGCAGATGGCATGGGCGATGCGGCCGTCGAGCTTTCGATCCCATTGGACGTAGCTGCCGAGGCCGAGCGGGACGCCGGAGACGCGCACTTCGACTTCGCCGCCTACGGTATCTCCCTCCTGCTTCGCAGCGTCGATGGCGGCAACCATAGCCGCGGAGGCATCGGCGCCGGCGGCGCGGACGGGGTCGGCTTCGATGGCGTCCCAGTCGGGGATGACGGGAGCTTCGAAGCGGACATCGGCGATGCTGAGGGTGTAGCTGTTGAAGGCGACGCCGAATTCGGCTAGGAGGCGCTTGGCGACACCGCCGGCGGCGACGCGGCTGGCGGTCTCGCGGGCGCTGGCACGCTCAAGGACGTTGCGGACGTCGTCGAAGCCGTACTT
>CAYPAZ010000296.1:0-3148 GCA_964408835.1 uncultured Anaerolineaceae bacterium | reverse complement strand
GTTCGTCCAACCTGGTGGACGGTGCGTAACGCTGCGGAGTATACCGCGGTGCTTACAGGTAGATGTTACGTTGCAAGGGGGGTTGCGCTCCATAGGAGACACGTAAGAAGCGTAACCTGCAAAGGTTGAGAAAAGGGAAAGGAAGAGGTGAGAAAGAGCGAGGAACGGCCTGAGAGGCGGGCCGCCCGTTCGCCCGCCTCTCAGGCCGCTAGATTCTGCGCGCGTCGAGCGTTCGGCGCATCAGCGCCCCGAGAACCCCGGTAGTACCAAGGGGGACTCGGTCGCCGAGGGCGATGAGGAGTGGTGAAAAGCCCGGTGCGCCACGGCTGCCTTCCGCGGTGGCGCCGGGCTGCATTCCTGCTCCGAGAGGCGGAGATGGTGAGGGCGGGGAGGTAGCGATCGAGGAGCGGACGCCCGTCCGCCCGCCCCTCGGTCCGCTAGATTCTGCGCGCCTCGAGCCTCCGGCGCATAGCCTCGGCTGCGAACCCGGCGGCGACGAGGAGCCAGCCACCGAGGACGATAAGGAGCGGGGCGAAGTCGCGTCCGCCGGTGAGGCCGGTTCCGGCGGATGGTGCGCCGGGGCTGCCCTCCTGGGTAGCAGTAGGCTGGGCTCCCTGCTCTTGCTGGGCGCCGACGCCCGGGTCTTCCGCTGAACCGGGATCTTCGGTCGCGCCCGGCTCCCCGGTGGCGGTGGGTGTTGGCTCTTCGGACTGTTCTTCCGCCGAGGCTTCGCCGGGCTCGGTGGGCTCTTCGCCGGCCGGTTCTTCGGCGGTCGGTTCTTCAGCCGGTTCGTCGGTGGGCTCGGCGCCAGACCCATCGCAATCGATGACCAGGGCGATGGCGTTGTTCGCGACAGAGACGATGCCGGTGGCGAGCGCCGCCTGTACGCCGAGGGCGGAATAACTGCCGGGAGCGACGGCGGCTGAGGCTTCCCAGCCCACGGCGATATCGCCGAGGTTGACCAGGGCGAAGTCGGGGGGTGTGCCATCGGGGGGATCACCGGGACCGGCGAGGATTTCGCCCTCGAGGGTGAGCTGGCCGGCGCCGGCTTCGGTATCGATGGTGTAGCCAGCGACGGTGAGGAAGAGGACGAAGAGGGTTTCGGCGGTGCAGTCGTAGCGAGCGTAAATGCTCCCGACGGGGCTGCCTGCAGCATCGCCCTCGGGGAAGACGGGGGCGAAGAGGTCTCCCTGCTCCCACTCTATGGAGTTGCCATCGACGGTGGCGGGGGCGTAGGTGGGTTGGGGTGGATCGGCGGCGCCTGCCCGCATGAGGGTGAGGGCTGCAAGCGCTGCGATTGCGGTAGCGAGGACGGCGGCTGCGACGAGCAGCAGCTGGCGTTGGCGTGGTTTTCCCTGGAGCGACAGAGTCATGGAACTTCCTCCCGCGGTGAACCGGGCACTGGTTCGAAGTTCCCCTGGGGCGCGATGGGGAGCGATGCTGCGCCGGGTGGACTGGGGTCCCTACCAGGCGGCCCTGAAGGGCTCGGCGAAGGCGCCGAATTGCTCCCGGGCCAGGGCCGACAGGGAGCGCCCGATAGCGCCCGTCCAGTGGGAGAAGTTGGACGGTAGCGCGACCGACTCCGGATACGAAGGGCCGCGCAAGGGGGTCATTGTAGCGGACTGGCGTTTCAGTTGCATAACAGCGGGCTGAAGGTAAAGGAGCGGCCTTGGGGTTGGAGTACGCCCGACGGGGAGGACAGTCACCGTGTGCCCGCCGCGCGTCCACCCTCCGGCCACCGCCGGGGGACGAGGTCTGCCGATTATCCCAGTACATGGAAAACAGACACGGCATGCGGGTAGTGGCTTTCGGGCTCGGCATCCTCGGGATGGTGATGCTGGGGGCAGGCGGGCTGACGGCGACGGGGAGCTCGGTAGCGAACGCGCTGACGAACTGCACCGTCTCGGACTACTCGCTGGACTCCGAGGAGATGGCGTTCCTGACGCTGATCAACAACTACCGGCAGTCGCAGAACCCGCCCCTGCAACCGCTGACGCTTTCGACGAACCTGAACCGCGCGGCGCACTGGATGGCGTGGGACCTGGGGACGCGGGCTGACAAGGTCTTCTCACACACGGATTCGCTGGGCCGCGGGCCGGGCCAGCGCGTGCTGGATTGCGGTTATCCGCAGCAGGGCGGGGAGAACCTGGCCGCGGGGACGAGCTGGAGCACGGCGCAGAAGGCGTTTGATGCGTGGAAGAGCTCTTCGGGGCACAACGCGAACATGCTTTTCGCGTACTACCAGCAGATCGGGATCGCGAGGGTGAACGTGCCGGGGTCGCAGTACTCGTGGTACTGGGTAACGAACTTCGGGACGACGAACGACGGGACGAGCGGGGCAAACGCAACGAACACGCCGGTCGCGACGAGCACGCCCACGAAGACGCCGACTCAGCCCCCTGCAACAGCGACGGCAACTCTGCCCCCGGCAACAGCGACGCCAACGAAGACGCCGACCAACACGCCGACCCAGCCAACGGCAACCGCGACGCCGACCGTGACACCGACGAAGGCGCCGGCGGCGACGAGCACACCGGTCCCGACCCCGGAAGGGGCGGACCTGGGACCTGGCGGGAACCTGGTGGTCTGGTACGGGGCTACGGGCTCGCCCGCACAGGTGATCCAGCAGAGCGGTGGGAGCATCGCTGCCATCTACGGATGGGACGGGGCGACACAGAGCTGGCGGCGATACTCGCCGAACCTGCCGGCGTGGGCGAACAACCTGACGACCGTGGTGTACGGACAGCCGTACTGGTTCATCACCGAGGGTTCGGCGTTCCTTCGGTTCGAGTGACAGCTGCGCGATTACGAAGAGTTCACAGCGCAGTGACAGAGGAGCGATAACGTGAGAAGCGTGCCAGCCGGGCGACTGTGGGCGATTGCCGCGATGGCGGTGGTAGGGCTGGGGATGATGGCCGTGGCACTCGCTCCGCTGGGGCCGGGCGCGCGGGCGCTCACGAACTGCGATGTGACCGCGGAAGAGATCGAACTGGACGGGCCGGAGCAGGAACTCCTCAGGCTTCTGAACGAATACCGGGTGGCGAACAGCATCGCTCCACTGGCGGTATCACCGAACCTGAACCGGGCGGCGGCGTGGTACGCGAAGGACATGGACGAGAAGCAGTACTTCAACATGAACCACACGGAC